>NZ_JBHUAF010000070.1:0-29239 GCF_042789895.1 Kitasatospora sp. NPDC056783 | reverse complement strand
CCCGGGGGATCGGGTGCCCGGACCGCCGCGCCGCCGGCGTCCGCATGTCCCGCGTGCCGGAGCCCCGCCCCAACTTCCCCGCACAAGCGGAAGGTTGGCCGTGCACATAGCCTGTTGCGGGCGGCCGGACCGTCCCTATACTTCCGTTGCCCGCCGGCCGGAACCCGGCCGCGGGCATCCGCCGCTGCGCCCGGCCAGGGCGGCCGGCCGCCCGTACGAGGGAGAACCGATCATGGTCAAGCACTACCTCAAGTACGCCTTCAGCACCCTCACCGCCGCCATGTTCCTGCACATGGTCTGACCCGAGCGACCCCGGCCGGGGCCGGGTGGCCCACCGTCCGACCCTGGCCTGGGAGAGTGCGCTTGTTCGCGACAGCGCTGAGCCAACTGCGCTACGGCGCCTCGATCCTGACGAACCGCCGGATACGCCCGTCCGACCTGGAACGCCTCGCCCGCGACCTGGTCGCCACCATCGCCGAGTTCGGCGAACCCGGCGAGGACTCCGCCCTGCTGCCCGGCCGCGCCGGCCACGTCGACCCGCGGGTACGCCGCGAAGTGACCCGCCGCAGCCTGCGCGCCACCGCCCGCACCGCCGCCCGCCACACCGCCTACTACCGCCGCCGCTTCGCCGACCTCGGCCTCGACCCCGCCCGCCTCGAACCCGAGGACTGGCCACGCGTGCCCGTCACCCCCAAACACGACCTGCGCGCCCGGCCCGCCGACTTCGTCTCCGACGCCGCCACCCCCGCCCTGATGGCCCTCACCACCGGCACCAGCGGCACCCCCACCGCCGTCTGGTTCTCCCGCGCCGAACTCGAACGCGCCATCGCCTTCAGCACCATCTCCGCCGTCCTCGGCCTCGGTCTGCGCCCCCGCCACACCGTCGCCTACGCCGGCTGCTCCCGCGCCACCGTGTCCCTGGTCAACGCCGAGGAATCGGCCACCCGCGCCGGCGCCGGCTTCGTCCAGTTCGGCACCGTCACCCCCGCCGTGGCCCTCGAACGACTCGCCGCCCCGCTCGGCCTGCCCGGCAAGGACCCCAGGATCACCCACCTGACCACCTCCGCCTCCTACCTGGCCGCCCTCGTCCGGGAAGCCGAACAGCACGGGCGGCGCGGCGCCGACTTCGGCCTCGCATCGATCAGCGTCGGAGGCGAAGTCCTCTCCGCGCCGCTGCGCCGGCGCGCCGAGGAGGCGTTCGGCGCCACCGTCACCTCCGCCTACCTGATGACCGAGATCCTGCCCTCGGGCGCCACCCCCTGCACCCGGGGCCACCTCCACCACACCACCGAGTTCGGGCACCTCGAAGTCCTCGACCCGCTCACCTGGCAGCCCACCGCCCCCGGCGCCATCGGCACCGTCGTCCACACCCCGTACGTGCCCTACCGCGACTGCACCCTGCTGCTGCGCTACGCCACCGGCGACCTGGTGCGCCTGCCCGCCGAACCACCCGGCTGCGAACTCGCCCACCTGCCCGCCACCTCCGAGATCCTCGGCCGCTGGAACGGACCGCTGAGCACCACCGTCACCACCCGCGAGATCCTCGACCTCGTCGAAGCCGAACCCGAGGTCCCGCTCCCGGCCCGCCACGCCCTCACCGAAGGCCCCGACGGCCCGGACGGCCCCGCCCGCCTCCACCTGCTGGTCGGCCGCCTGCCCGCCACCGCCCTGCGCGCCCGCCTGGAGGAACGCGCCCACGCCACCGGCCTGCGCCTGGCCGACATCGCCCTCCACGAGGACCGCGCCGCCATGCCGCCGACCGCACCCCTGCGCGCCGACCTGCGCGAACACACCTTCGACACCCTCGACCCCGCCCCCGGGAGACGCTGAGTGACCACCGCCGACCCCGCCGCACTGACCGCCCTCAGCGCCGCCGTCGCCGCCGAGACCGCCCTCGCCGCCCGCTACCTCGCCCGCGTCCGGATGCCCCGCCCCCCGGTCGGCGTCTACACCGCGGGCGACGTCGCCGTCCTGTGCGCCGGCGTCGTCCTCGCCCCCCTCCTCTACACCGCCCTGCCCGGCGCGGCCGTCTGCGCCCTCTTCGGCCTCGTCTGCTGCCTCGCCCTCCAGTTCACCCTCGCGCCCCTGCTCACCGCCACCGGCCCGCGTGCCGTGCCCTGGTCCTGGGCCATCGCCCTCACCGCCACCGCCGCCACCACCACCGCCGCCCTCACCGGCCACCCCGGCGCCGCCCGGGCCGGCAGCGACCTGACGATCGCCGCCGCCGTCATCGGCGTCGCCAACCTCTGGACCCAAAGCGGCCTGCGCTCCACCCACACCGCCGCCCTCGCCGCCGCCCTCACCGTCTACGACCTGACGGCCACCACCCTCACCGACACCACCACCCGCTTCTTCGCCCAGGTCCAGGACCGCCCCTTCGCCCCCATGCTCGCCCTCACCGGCGGCCCCGCCCCCGTCGCCATCGGCCTCGGCGACCTCCTGCTCCTCGTCCTCCACCCCCTGGTCGCCGCCAAGGCCCACGGCCGCACCGCCGCCGTGTGCGCCGCCCTGACCGGCCTGGCGACCACCAGCGCCGTCAGCGCCTGCTTCGCCGCCGGCTGGCTCACCACCGGATTCCCGCTGCTCACCGCGCTCGGCCCGCTGATCGTCGCCCAGCACCTGTACTGGCGGCGCCGCTTCGGCGGGGAACGCACCACCGCCCAGTGGCGCGCGGGCCACCCGCTCCCGCTGCTCACCACGCCCGCCCGCACCGAACCCGCCGCCGAACCCGCCGCGGCCCGCCCGGCCTGACCCCGCCCGGCCTGGCCCCGCCCGCCGCGGGCCCGCCCCACCGCTGCCACCCTGCCGGCCCCCACGGACCCGGAGTCAGACCAGGACACGCGCGGGCCCCGCCCGTGCCACGGCGGGAAGGGCCCCACCATGCCGACGAACCCGGCCGCGGACCAGGACCAGGACCAGGACCCCTTTGACCGGATCACCACCCGGACGACCCGGCAGACCCTCACCCGGCACACCCCCGACGGCTCCCGCGGCCACGACCTCTCCTACGAGTCCCACACCCCGGGGCGCGGACACCTGACCATCACCGGATGCGACGAGAGCGGCGAGAGCGTCACCGACCTCCACGGCGACATCCTCCTCGCCGACCACGCCCTGATCACCCAGCTGCTCCTCGGCCTCACCGCCGCCGCCACCGTCCCCACCCCCCGCGCCCCCGAGCCGGAGAAGGCCCACACCGTCGAGGAGAAACGCCGCCCGCACCCCAACGCCTACAAGCGCCGGACACCGGAAGAGGACACCGAACTCACCGCCCGCCGCGCCCAGGGCGCCTTTCTCGCCGAACTCGCCGAGGAGTTCGGCCGCAACGAAGGCGCCATCGCCTCCCGCATCCTCAAGATCGACGCACGCGGCCCCGCCACCAAGGAAGCCCAGGAGTACGGCGGCTGACACCCTTCTCCCGGCAGACGGGGACGCCCCGCCACAGGACGCCCCCGCCGCTGCCTTCCCCCGGGCCGGCCACGGCCCACCCGGTGCCGAGCGGCGCAGGACGGACCGCCGCCCCCTTTTCATGCTTGTATGGCCCACTGAAAAGGCATGGCCGTGGGCGGCATAGAGTTCCCCTGGCGTTTCAAGCCGGGGCGACAGGCATGGAGGTCTGGGTGTGTTCGTGACGACCGGACAGGCCGGGACGGCCCTGGGGTGCTCGATCCCGACGGTGAAGAAGCTGATGGCCACCGGCGTGGTCCCCGGCGTACGCGACACCGGCCGGCAGGTGTTCCCGCTGGCCGCGCTCCAGGCGCTCCAGGCCCGCCCCACCGCCCACCTCGCCGCCCTCGGCCCGGCCGAGGTCGCGGTGCTGCGCTCGGACGCCCCCGCGAAGGTGGACGAGCCGGACCGCGACTGGATCGGCTTCGGCACCGGCCTGGACCAGACCCAGCTGCTCACCGCGCTGTCCGGCTGGTGGCGGTGCGACCCGGCCCGGGTCGCGGCCGGCGCCGTACTGCCGGTCACGGTGGCCGGCTTCGTCGTCGCGGTGCTGACCGGCCTCACCGCGTGGGAGTCCGACGGCACGGCCGGCACCACCGGGCGCCACCGCTTCACCGGGGCCCGCCTGGCCGGCTACCTGACCGACCTCACCGCCCCCGCCAACGCCGCCGCCCCCACCGACCCCGAGGACACGCGCCTGGCGGGCCTGCTGCTCGGCACCCGGCTGCCGTCCGTGTCCGGCGGCCCGATCGCCTACGTCGCCACCCGCCCGGCCGCCGCCGGCCGGCCCGCCACCGAGGGGGAACAGGCCTGATGGACCGCAAGACCTACACCGCCGAGCTCGCTTCTCTGCGTGAGCTGCGCGCCGAGATCACGGCCGCCGAGAAGGCGGTCACGGCCGCGCGGAAGGAGCTGGACAAGCTCACCGCCCGGCGCGCCCGCAAGGTGGCCGGGCTCGCGGGGTACGAGGGCGCCCAGGCGCCGGCCGTCGCGAAGGCCTCGGGCCTGTCGGTCGGTGACATCGTGCGGATCGCCCCGCTGCTGGACCCGACCCCCGCCGACGTCCGAGCCGTCAAGGCCGACGGCCAGGCCGCCGCCGCTGCGCCTGTCCCGACACCCGTGGCCGAGCCGGTCGCCGAGCCTGCCGTCGTGGTCGCCCCGGTGCCGGCCCGCCCTGTCGCCGAGCCGGCCACCGGGGAGACGGAACCCGGCGTACAGGCCGACTCCGCCACGCCGCCGCAGGGCCGGGCCGCCGCCGAGGACCAGGCCGCCGCCCCCGTCCCAGCCCCCGCCACGCCGGCCCCCGTCCCCGCCGCGCCCCGCCCGCCCGCCGAAACCGGACCACGCGAGCTGCCCACCCTCCCCGAAGGCCCGGCCGGGGCCCGGCTCGAAGCCGTCACCACCGGCCTGGCCTCCAAACGCCCCCACTTCACCCAACAAGCCCGCGCCACCGTGTTCCTGGACGCCGCCACCGGCGACCTCGCCGTCCGCGACCGCGTCATGCGCCTCGACCTCGCCGCCCGTACCCCCGGGCAGATCCTCGACGCCGTCCTGCACGCCGCCCCCGGCACCGAACGGATCTACATCACCGCCGGCGCCCCCTGGCACGACGGCGCCGAACGCTACTCCACCCTCAAGGACGCGGTCGCCGCCTGGCTGAACACACCGTCGCAGCGGTGGACCACCGCCATCGGCTCCGGCCGCGACAAACTCGCCGGCCACTTCGTCCACCAGCGCCAGCCCGTCGGCCGCTACGCCCCCGCCGCCGCCCCCGACAGCGCCACCACCGAGATCCGCTCCATGGGGGAGTGGTTCGACCCCGACGGCGCCGACGTCGTCACCTGCCGCCAGGCCTTCACCCTGCTGTGGCAGGCACTGCGCCGCCACTGGGACGACGCCGTGCTGATGGGCTCCCCCAGCCAGACCGGCCGGGACCTGTGGTCGCGCACGATCCCGACCACCGGCAAGTGGGCCGGCGGCTACCCGGTGCTGTCCGAGGAACTGCGCGGCCTGCTGCACGCCACCGCCGGCCAGGGCCGCACCGAGCTGATCCTGCCCCCGCGCGTCCCGGAACAGCTGCCCGCCCTGGTGGAGTACGACCGCACCTTCGCCTACGCCAAACACCTCTGGAAGTCCCCGGTCGGCACCCCGCGCCGCGTCACCGCCGCCGCGTTCGCCGCCATGACCGGGCAGGAACAAGTGAAGGCCCTGATGTCCTGCTCCCACTGGAACATCAAGGTGACCGTCCCGCAGGGCTGGAACCACGTCGGCCTCCTCCCGGCCCCCGTGACCGGGGACCGCGCCTGGACCTACCCCGCCGAGCCCGGCGCCACCTTCACCACCTGGGCGGGCGGCGCCGAGGTTCACCTCGCCCTCACCAACCACCTGACGCCGTGGCGGATCGAGATCCTCGGCGGCCTGCTCTTCGAGGACGGCAAACCCCTCGACGAATGGGGCAAGCGGTTGAAGGCCGCCTGGGCCGACCTGACCAACCTCTCCAACCTCCACGCCGACGAACGCCAGCGCACCGCCGCCTACCTCGCCTCCCGCGCCGTCCGCAGCGTGCTGCTCTTCGGCCTGGGCGGCTTCGCCCAGCGCCCGCGCCTGGTCTCCGGCACCACACCCGCCGGTGAGACCCTCCCCGCCGGGGCCGAGATCCTCGGCCAGGACAACGAGGTCGTCACCTGGCAGCGCCAGGCCGGCTTCTCCCGCGACCCGTACGCCCACCCCGAGTGGGCCGCCTACGTCTGGTCCGGCGCCCGGGCCGCGCTGCTGGACATGAAGCACCGCCAGGGCAAGGAAGTCATCGCCTCCGCCGGGGCCCTCCACGCCATGCCCGGCACCGTCGTCTACTTCGGCACCGACGGCATCGCCCTGACCGAGCGCCAGCCCTGGCCCTACCGCGGCGAGCCCGGCGACTACCTCCTCAAGGGCCACCTCACCGGCCCCGTCGACCACCCCGCCGGCCAGGAGCAATACCTCGGACTGCGCGCCCGGGGCCGCGCCGAACTCGCCGCCGCCGCGAAGGGAGCTGGCCAGTGAGCCCGGCCGACCCGAACAACCCGAACGAGGCCGCCCGGTTGACCCAGGAGTTGCTGGACCAGGGCTACACCAAGCGCCAGGTCGCCAAGCTGCTGGGCAGGGACGCCAGCCTGGTCTCGCAGTTCTTCACCAAGGGCAAGGGCGCCAGCATGGTCGGCGCGCTGCGCCAGGTGGTCCGTGCGGTGCGCGGCGGCGAGCGTGATGAGGAGGTGCTGTCCGGGATCGCGGAGGCGAACACCACCCGCCGCCGCACCAAGACCGGCCAGAAGGCCCGGGTGCGCGGCAAGGACGTCGTCGGCAAGCCCGGCGAGTCGATGGCCGGCCGCGCGGGCAAGCAGGCCATCAACTCCGGTGCCTCCCACCTCGCGCCGGTGGTCCACGCCACCGGCCAGGCCGGCGGCCGCCTCGCCTTCACCGTCCGGATGAAGGCCGATCAGTACGTCTACGGCGCGGGCTCGGAGCAGGACTCCGGTGGCATCCGACGCGGCTTCCTCCCGCGCGCGGACGGCACCGAGGAGCGCACCTACGGCTCCGCCTCCACCGGCGGGTTCGACGCCGCCGAGTGGTCCCAGCGCGTCGCCGACCACCACGGGGACGTCACCGAGGCGATGCGCGAGTGGCTGGTGGAGACCGGCCGGGCGGTCGAGGGCGCGGACATCCGCTACCTGGAGGTCCGCGGCTGGATCCCTGAGTAGTCGGTGGGCCCCCGACTCGGCCGCACCTGCGCGGGCCGGGAGCGTTCGGTCGGCCGGTGAGCGCAAGGGGAGCCGATCGAGCGCCCGGCCCCTGGTCCGGGGTTTGCGCTTCAACGGCCGGGCCCGGCCAGCCTCCTGACGGACGGACCCACAGCGGTGTCGCCCAGGGTTCGGCGCCCTTCGTGCTCCGCCCACCCCACGGTGGCCCGCCGGTCTTCCGCCGCCCGCGCCACGGCGCCGCGCCGATGAGCCTACGATGTTCACCTGCGGCGGATGTGACCTCAGAAAGCCCATGCCGCACGATGGTTGCTGCCTGCGGTACGGCAGGCGGCAGGGGAGAGCGGAGCGGCTGCGACTGTGCACTTGAAGGACTTCTCCGTGAGCGGGTTCCGCTCGCTGACGCTGCTCAAGAACATCCCCGTCAGCTCGCCGACGATCCTGGCCGGCCACAACGACGGCGGGAAGAGCGCGGTGCTCGCCGCCCTCGCCTTCCTCCTCGGCGGCCATCGTCTGGCCGAACAGGACCGAACCTACGTCACCCCGACCGGAGCCGGCGGCGTCGCCGAGCCGGGACGCTGTGCCTCGACATGGGTCGAAGGCCGCTTCGCCCTGGACGACTTCGAGCAGGAGGCGGGCTTCGCGCCGGAGTTGAGGGTACGGCGCCGAGTGGAGGGCGATGCCGCGCCCGTGCTCGAGTACTGGGCCAGGATTCCGGCCGACCCCAGGCTGCGTGACATCCACTCGCTGCTCGTACCCGAGCTCAGGGAGCTGGTTCTCGCCCTCGGACTGCAGGCCGAGGGCAAGGGACTCAAGGCCGACCTGCAGGCGGCGCTGGCCGCACACGCGGCACGCTCCCCGCAGGTCGACCAATGGGCAGCCCTGCCCAAGCAGTTGGCTCGACGGCTGCCGCGGCTGTTGTCATTCAGCGGGAAGGACGAGAGCCCGGAGCGGGCCGTCCACACGGCACTGGCCGGCAGCTACCAGGCCCATCTCGAGGACGACGGGCTGCAGGGCCGCCTGCGTACGATCGAGTCCGAGGTCACCGCGCTGGTCAAGGACGACGCCGCCGACCTGTGCGAACACATCAAGGCACACTGTCCGGATCTCGTGGACGTCTCCGTCGAGCCGGAGGTCTCCTTTTCCCACGGTTTCAAGCAGGCGCATCTGCACATCTCCCGTGCCCGCGGCGAGCGGGTCGATCTGTCCAGGTCCGGACGGGGCAGCAACCGCCGGATCGCCCTGGCGGTCTGGGAGTGGACCAGCAGGCTGCTGGAGGGCCCCCAACCGGACGGGGACGACATGCCGCCCGTCCAGACGATCGTCGTCTACGACGAGCCCGACACCCACCTGGACTACACCCACCAGCGGACCGTGATGGACCTGATCCGCCGCCAGTGCGCGACGGATGCCGTCAACGTCATCGTGGCCACCCACTCGATGAACCTCATCGACGGCGTGGACATCGCCGACGTCGTCCACCTGCGCCTGGAAGCGGGCCGCACCGTCATGGAACGCCTCGCCGAGGACACGCACGAAGGCATCGACCTGCACCTGGGGCAGATCGCCGCCGCGCTGGGCCTGCGCAACTCCGTCCTGCTCCACGAGCGCTGCTTCCTCGCCGTCGAAGGCCCCACGGAGCAGCAGGCGATCCCGGTGCTCTTCCGCCTCGCACAGGGCCTGTCCCTGCAGGCGGCGGGTATTGCCCTGTGGGCCTGCAACAACAACGAAGGAGCCCTGCACCTCGCCCGCTACCTCGCCGGCCAGCGCCGCACCGTCATGTTGCTCGTCGATGCCGACAGCCGCAACGTCGCCAAGTTCTTCAGGGACGACCGGCTGCGCCAGTTCGGCCTCGATCCTGCGCGGCAGGTCTCGTTCGTCGGCGAGGCGACGGGCTTCAACGAACTCGAGGAGCTCTTCGAGGACGAGCAGTGGGCCCAAGTGGCCAACCGCAAGTGGCCGCGCCCCGACGGCCAGCAGCAGTGGGAGGCTACGGACTTCAAGGCGCACCGTGGCGGCCGGAAATTCAGCAAGGACATTCTTGGCATGATTAAGGATCAGGGCCGCACGAGTCCGGACGGTAAACCCGAAATGGTTTACGAGCTGGCCACGTCCTTGGGCTCCGCCGCAGACGTGCCGTCGCAGTTGAGGGAAGTATTCGCGGCTTTGCGGGCGAGTGCGGGCTGATCATTTCCTGACGGCGCGTCCTGCCGGAGCCGGGCGGTGCGCCGCGCCGCCATCCGGGCCTTGCGTTGTTCACTGGTCGGGGAGGCCCAGGCGTGCCAGCCCGCCTCCTCCACCCACTGCCGTGCGTGGACCCGCTCGTCGATGCCACACCACCGGCACCCGTTCGGAGCAGGGAAACCGCTACGCAAAGAGCCTTGCTCGGAAGTCATCTCTCCCCCTCTCTGTCCTTATTCTTTCCCGCCGCACTGACAATCTCTCGCCCCCGGGCCCACCGCTCACTCCCTTGCCGCCGCCGGTACGGCATCTGACATCCAACGGTTCCCACAGATCACCAATGCGGGCCAGAACACCGAAACCGGCCCGCACCCCACACCCGAACGGTTACGGTCAGCGACCATGCGATTGCTCCACACCTCGGATTGGCACCTCGGGCGCACGTTCTACCGAGAGTCCCTCATCGATGCCCAACGTGCCTTCCTCGACCACCTGCTGACCGTCGCGCGCGAACGGGAGGTGGACGCGGTCCTGGTCGCCGGCGACGTCTACGACCGGGCCATCCCGTCCCTGGACGCCGTCGCTCTCTTCGACCACGCGCTCAACAGCCTGGCCGACCTGCGGGTCCCCGTCGTCATGATCAGCGGCAACCACGACTCGCCCCAGCGCCTTGGCGTCACGTCCCGCCTGATCGAACGGGCCGGCATCCACCTGCGCACCGACCCCGCCACCTGCCACACACCCGCTGTGCTGCACGACGCGCACGGACCGGTCGCGTTCTATGGTCTGCCCTACCTCGAACCGTTCCTGACCCGCGAGGAGATGGCAGCCGACAAGCCCACCCACGAGGCCGTCCTGGACGCGGCGATGGACCGGGTGCGGGCCGACCTCGCCGCCCGCCCGGCGGGCACCCGCTCCGTCGTCCTCGCGCACGCCTTCGTCACCGGGGGCCGCACCAGCGACAGCGAACGCGACATCACCGCCGGCGGGATCCCCACCGTCGGCGCCGCCGTCTTCGAGGGCATCGACTACGTCGCCCTCGGCCACCTCCACCGCCCGCAGAAGGTCACCGACCGCATCCGCTACAGCGGTTCCCCCCTCGCCTACTCCTTCTCCGAGGCCGGCTACGCCAAGACCACCTGGCTCGTCGACCTCGACGCCGACGCCAACCTCACCACCGAGGCCGTCCCCTGCCCTTGCCCCCGGCCCCTGGCCACCCTCACCGGGCACCTCGACGACCTCCTCGACGACCACCAGCACGACCACCTGCACGACGCGTGGCTGCACGTCGTCCTGACCGACCCACAGCGCCCCATCAACGCAATGGACCGCCTACGCACTCGCTTCCCCCACACGGTCCAGCTCACCTTCCTTCCCGAGGACGGCGGCCCCCGCGACAGCGCCACCTACACCGAACGCACCCGGCACCGCACCCCGCTCGAGATCACCGCCGGGTTCGTCGACCACGTCCGGGGCGGCCTCGCTCCCACCCCGGCCGAACACGACCTGCTGCGCCGGGCAGTCGAGTTCGCCCGCCACGACGACACCGAGAAGGAAGCCCGCTGATGCGCCTGCACACCCTCGTCCTGCAGGCCTTCGGCCCCTTCCGTACCCGGCAGAGCATCGACTTCGACACCCTCTCCCAAGGAGGGCTGTTCCTCCTGCACGGCGCCACCGGCGCGGGGAAGTCCACCGTCTTCGACGCCGTCTGCTTCGCCCTCTACGGCAACGTGTCGGGGGAGCGGCACCAGACGGCGCTGCGCAGCCACCACGCCGACCCCGCCACACCCACCCAGGTTGAGCTGGAGTTCAGCATGGCGGGGCGGCGCCTGCGAATCGTGCGAACCCCTCAGCAGGAACGCGCCCGACGCGACGGGAGCGGCACCACGCGTTCCCAGGCCAAGGCCCGGCTGGAGGAACAAGACGGCGACGACAGCCTCGGCCGGCCCCTGTGGAGGCCCGTCACCGCCGCCCACCAGGAGGTCGCCCGCGAGGTCGAAGCCCTGCTGGGCATGAACCGCGAGCAGTTCTGCCAAGTCGTCCTGCTGCCACAGGGCGACTTCGCGAAGTTCCTGCGCGCCAAGGCCGAGGAGCGCGCCACCGTCCTGGGCCGCCTCTTCGGCACCCACCGCTTCCGCACCATCCAACGCTGGCTCACCGACCACGCCAAGGAGAGCGGTCAACACTGCGACGACGCCCGCCGCGCCGTCCTGCGCGACATCGACCGCATCCAGGACACCGCCGGCGCCGCGATCACCGACCCGGTCGAGGAACCAACCCCCACCCAGGACAGCATCGACGCCGCCCACCCCGCCGCACTCGCCTGGGCGCGGGCCGTGCACGACGGCGCCGCCCAGGCCCAGCAGGCCGCCGCCGGCGCACTGCGGGACGCCCAAGCCCACCACCGGATCCAGGAGAGCCACACCGCACAGGTCCGCGTCCTGGCGGAGCGTCAGCTGCGCCACCGCACCACCGCCCAGGCCCTCACGGCCCTGCAGGCGCAGGCACCGGACTTCGAGAGCCTGCAGGCGGACCTGGAACGCGGTCGCAGCGCCGAGCGGGTCCGGCCCCTCGTCCGGGCCCTCGACGACGCGGACCGTGACCACGAACAGGCCCGCGAGGCAGAAGCCCAAGCCAGGACGCGACTGCCCGAACCGCGGCGCGAGGACACTGAGGAGAACCTCACCGCCGCCGAGGACCAGTTGAAGAACGAGCTGGGCCGCCTCGACGCCCTGCGCCACGACGAACGGCGCTTCGACGAACTGGCGGCCTCCCTCGCCACGCTCGAAGCCGAACTCGACGAAGCCCAGACCGACCACGACGAGATCACGGCCTGGCTCGGCCAAGCGGACGCCCGCCGCGCCGAGCACACCGCGCGGATCGAGCGCGCCCACCTGGCTCAGCTCCAGGCAGACAGTCTCGCCGCCACCCTGCCCGCCCTCCAGCAGCAACTCGCGGCGGCCCGCCGCCGCGACGAACTGGCCACCGAGGTGGCCCGGGCCCAGGCCGGCGTCGACGAGCTGACGGACGCCGTCGTGCGCAGCGCCGCGCACGCGCGAGAGATCCGGGACCGGCGCATCGACGGCATGGCCGGCGAACTCGCCGCCCGGCTGCGTCCCCAGGAGCCCTGTCTGGTCTGCGGTTCGCCCGTCCATCCCCGGCCGGCGACGGCTGCCGCCGATCACCCGAGCCGAGCGGACGAGGCCCGCGCGGAGCAGGCATATCAGCAGGCCGACCAGGCCTGCAAGGACGCCGAACAGGACCTGGTGCGGCTCACGGCCGAGGCCGGTGCGGCCGAGGAACTGGCCGACGGGCAGGCCACGGCAGAGCTGCAGCAGCGCCACCTCGCCGCCCAGGAAACCCACAAGGACCTCCTGGCCACCGCCGCCGACGCCGTTCCCGCCACCGAGGAACTGCGCGCCTTCGACGAGACGCACACGACCCGGACAACCGAACTCACCGCCCTGGGCCGCCGCATCGGCGACTACATGGGCCGCCAGGAGACCCAGAACACCGAACAGGAGATCCTGACCCAGCGCCTGGCCGACGCTCTGGCCGGGTCCCCGACGATCGCCGCCCGCAGCGCCGGACTCATCGCCGAGGCCAGGGCGATCGCGGTGGCGCGGGCGGCGATCCAACAGGTCGCGGCGAGCGCGGTGAGCCTGGACCGCGCGCACCGTGCCGCCTCGACCGAGATCACCGCCGCGGGATTCGCCACCGCCGAGGCCGCCCGCCAGGCCATGATCCCCGGCGCCGAACTGGCAGCGATGGAAAGCGAACTGGACGCCTGGCGGACCGCCCAGGCCACCCACGCGGCGACACTCGAGGACCCGGACCTCACACAGGCCGCCGCCACGGAACCAGCCGACGAGCAGGCCGCCGAGGCGGCGCTGACGGCCGCCGCCGACCGCGCGCAAGCGGCGGCGATCGCCGAGAGCGCCAGCCGCGCCCGCAGCGAGGCGCTGGTCTGCCACATCGACGACCTCACCCGGCACATCGCCCGCCTGGCCCCACTGCTGGAGGAGCACCACGTCGCCAAACACCTGGCGGAGCTGGCCGCAGGCACCTCGGGCGACAACCAGTACCGCATGCACCTGGAAGCCTACGTCCTGGCAGCCAGGCTGGAGGAGGTGGCGCGGGCGGCCAACACCCGTCTGGAACGCATGTCCTCCCACCGCTACGCGCTGTCCCACACAGACGCGCGCACCAGTGGACGCGGCCGTTCCGGCCTCGGCCTGGAGATCCTCGACCAGTGGACGGGCCAGACCCGCGACACCACCACCCTGTCCGGCGGCGAGTCCTTCTTCGCCTCGCTCGCGCTGGCCCTGGGCCTGGCGGACGTGGTCGCCCAGGAGGCCGGCGGCAGCCGGCTCGACACCCTGTTCATCGACGAGGGCTTCGGCAGCCTCGACGACGACACCCTCGACGAGGTCCTCGACGTGCTCGACGAACTGCGCTCCTACAGCCGCACCGTCGGGGTGGTCAGCCACGTCGCGGACCTGCGACGGCGCATCCCCAGTCAGATGCAGGTCCGCAAGAGCCAGGACGGCTCGACCGTGAAGGCCATGGCCACCGCCCCGGCCTTCTGACCTTCCTACACGATAGGACGAGGCGAGACCCCCACACCGATCGGGGCGGTCGACGCCTCGTCCCGTCGTCAAGCGGGCCGCCCGCCGTCCCAGCCCGCGAAGGAGAAGCACCGCCGTGGAGACCACCACCGAGGCCGATGTGCCGGCCGCGTTCCGCGCCGACGCCGGGCAGCCGGTCCCGCAGCAGCCGACCGGGGCGCTCAACCCCTTGCCGCTGCACTGGTTCCAGAAGGACGCGGTGGCGGCCGCGGTGAAGGAGGTTCGCGACGGCGGCCGCGCCACCGTCGTGGCCGCGACCGGCTCCGGCAAGACCCTCATCGCGGCCGGCTGCGCCCGGCGTCTGGCGGCGCGGGGGCGGGTGCTGGTGCTGGTGCCGACGATCGAGCTGTTGGAGCAGACCGCCGAGGCGTGGTCGCTGCGGGGCGGTCGCCGCGGGCTGGCGGTGGCGGCGTGCTCGCGCGAGGAGGCGCTGGAGAGCGCGGAGGCGGGCGGGCGGGTGCGTGCGGAGGTGTCGACGCAGGCGCCGCGGATCGCGGACCTGGTCGCCGCCGCGAAGCCCGGCGAGCCGGCGACCGTGTACGCCACCTACGCCAGCCTTGAGCGGATCGTGGCGGCTCACCGCGACTTCGGCCTGCCAATGTGGGACCTGGTGGTGATCGACGAGGCGCACAGGACCGCCGGCTCCGAAGGGAAGGCCTGGGCGGCCGTCCACACCGACGACAAGGTGCCCGCGAAGCGCCGCCTGTACTTCACGGCGACGCCGAAGATCGCCGATGACCGGAAGGCGAAGGACGGCCTGGCCGACCTCACCGCCACCGACGCCGCCGACGGCCAGGCGCTGCCCGCGCTCTGCTCCATGACGGACAGCCGAATCTACGGCGAAACCGTCTTCACCTGGACGCTCGGACAGGGCATCGAGCACGGCTACCTCGCCGACTACCGCGTCCTGGTGCCCGTCGTCACCGACGAGGACCTGCGCGAGCTCCTCAACCTGCCCGCCGTCGCCGACCTGCGCAGCCAGCGCTCCAACGAGGAACTGCTGCGCCTCGCCCTGCAGATCGCGGTGCTGCGCGCCATCGCCGACCTCGGCCTGCGCCGCGTGATCACCTTCCACTCCCGGGTCAGCGCCGCCCGCGAGTTCGCCGACACCCTGCTGGAGACCTCAGAACTGCTGCAGGACGCGGACCGGCCCGAGCGGATCTGGGCGAAGGCGGTCGCCGGAACCGACCGCCTCACGGTCCGCCGCAAGGCCTTCGCCGAGTTCAAGGCCCACACTGGCGACGACGGCGAAGAGTGCGGCATCCTCGCCAACGCCCGACTCCTGTCCGAAGGCATCGACGTCAGAAGCGTGGACTCCGTCGTCTTCAGCGATCCGAAATCGAGCGTCATCGATATCGTCCAGGCCGTCGGCCGCGCGCTGCGCCAGGCATACCGGCAGGGCAAGGTGTCCTGGATCATCATCCCCGTCTACCTGCCCAGCCCCGCCGTCGGCGACGACACCGCCGCCGACCCGGCCGAGGTCCACGACGCCGGGGAGGCGGTGAAGGCGGAGGCCGACGCCGAGATCGAAGCATCGTCGTTCCGCACCATCTGGCGGGTCCTGCGGGCCCTGGCCGCCCACGACGCCCGGGTGGTGGGCCGGATCACCGAGCTGCGCGCCAGCCGCTCCCAGGAGCACACCACCACGGCCAGGGCATCCGAGGGCGAGAGCCCCGGGGCCAGCACCGGCGAGGGAGAGCAGCAGCCCGCCGTTGCGGAGTCGCCGATCGAGTGGCTGCGGATCAACGCCAAGCACCACGCGAACGCCATCCTCCAGACGGTGAAGCTGCGGGCGTTCAATCCGCGGGCGGTCGAGTGGCAGCGGATGCACGCGGTCGCGGCGGTCTTCCACCTCCAGCACGGCCACCTCGACCCCACCGACAAGACGAAGCACGCCGAGCTGATCTCCTGGCTCACCCGCCAGCGCCACCTCAACGGGCAGAGCCTGCTCGACCCCGCCCGCGTCAGCGAGCTGGACGCGCTCGGCATGATCTGGTCGAAGAACGCCAACGCCTGGGAGAGGGGCGCCGCGCACGCCGCCGCGTTCCACCGCCGGCACGGCCACCTCGCGATCCCGGCGACCGCGAAGCTGGATGACCACGCCGTGGGTGCGTGGATGCGCCGCCAGCGCAAGGCCGAGAACCTGACCAAGGACCAGGCCGCCAAGCTCGACGGGCTGGACGAGCTGTGGCGCCTGGAGCCGGACTGGAACCGCTCCTACCGGCGCCTGCTCGCCTACCTCGCCGCTGGCGGCACTCTGGCCGGCCCGGCGAATCGCACCGGCGGCGAGGCGGACCCGACCTTCCGCCCCGGCGCCTGGCTGCGCAAGCAGGACAAGGCCCGCACCGAGGGTAAGCTGACCGACCACCAGACCGCGCTCCTAGACGCGCTCACCCGGCACGCCGAGACCGTCGCCGACTGACCCGCCCCGACCAACGCCCGCCGTCCCGGGCCGCCCAGGCCGGGACGGCCCGCTTCCCAGAAGGAGACGAGTGACCACCACCCAGCGGCGTCGCCTCCTCCTCTTGCTCCGGATGGCCGCGGCCCAGCGCCTCGACCTGCCGGGCGGGCAAGCCTGACCCGCTCTGGGCCGGCCCACTACCCCTTTCGCTGCGCGGCCCAGCCGGGTGACCTCCGGCTGGTCCGCGCATGCGGCGTCGAGATAGGCGCGCGCTTCTTCCAGCTGTTTCCTCGTCCGTGCCACCGCGCCCCAGGTCACAGGCTGGCCGTCTCCTCCTGCGCGGTGCTCCCGTCGTCGGCTGCTTCGGGGGCGTCTTCGAGGCTCTCTGCGGTGCGGCGGTAGTAGGGGTGGGTGGAGTCCATCCTGCGGGCGAGGTGGAGGGGCGTGGGGGTGCTTTGGCGGACGTCGGAGGTGATGCCCTGGTTGGTTAGGACGGCGGCGACAGCGCCGATGAGGTCGCAGTCGGCGCCGGTGCTCTGGGTGATGACGGTGAACCGGGTGGCGGTGTGGGCGTAGCCGTTCTTGCTCTGGCTGCCGCTGTCGAAGCGTGTCTCGTCTTTCCCGAAGCGGCCGGCGGGGCCGGCGGCCCAGACGCGGGGGACGTTGACGAGCAGGAAGTCGGGGTAAGTGAGGGTGCCGTCGTCGGTGGTGAGCTGGAAGAGGCTGTTGGTGGTGTCGGTGGCGCGCCAGGTGCCGTCGCTGGTGCGCATGTGGGCACCGGTGGGGCGGCCGATGCGTTCCAGGTCGCCAATGACGCGGACGGTGGCCAGGGGGCGTTGGGCGCGGGGGAGGTTGTGGCCGGGCAGCCACGACGCCGGGCGGGACAGGTTGGAGGGCGGGTTCTGGCCCAGAGCTTCGTCGGTGAGGCCCGCCCAGATGTACTCGGCGCTGTCGCCGTCGACATAGAGCACCGCGGGGGCTGCTTCGGGCAGTTGCGTGCGGGTGGCGATGAGGGCCTGTTCGACGATGTCCGCGGCGGCGCGGGCTTGGAGGGTCTCGTCCGCGGCAGGGCGGTAGCCGGTGACGTCCCAGGCGAGGTCGGCGGCGTGCAGCGCGGTGACGGCCGGGCTGTGGGACAGCCACTGTCCGGCCTGTGGGCTGTAGGCCCAGATCTGCCAGGGGTCGTCCTTCCCGCCGGTGGGGCGCATGGCGGTGAGGGTCGCGGTGATCGGTGCCGGTTCGGTGCTGCGGGGCCGGCCGGGCGTGCGGTGCTGGGCGTGGCGGCGGACGTGGATGCCGATGTGCCATCGGTTCTCCAGCGGCAGTTTCCCGAACGCGGCGCCCAGGCGGTGATCGGTGGCGCCGACGCCGCTGAGGATCTCGCGCAGCACGTTCGCGGTCGAGCTGTCCAGGCCGTTCTGACGCGAGGCGACCTTCTTCGCCCGGTACTTCTCGTTGTAGGGCTTGCCCTCCCGGGTGTGGGTGGGGATCGGTGGCGGGGCCTGCTTGATGTACTGGGAGGTCGCCGAGAGGCGCGCCAGGGCCTGCTTTGAGGGCCACTTGCCGTCCTCGGCCTCGGCCTTCTCTCGGTCTTCGACGCTCGGGTACCAGCGGTCGGGGTCCCAGTCGGTCTCGCAGATCGCCGCGACGAGGGTGTCCTCGCGGGTGTAAGGAGCGAGCATCTGGGCCAGGTCCCGCTCGCGCTCCGCGCTTGTGTGCGGTCCGTGGCCCAGCGCGCCAGCCTTGTCGAGGAGGAAGACGACCTCGATACGTCCGCCGGCCGCGGGTTCGGCGACGCCTTCGACGGCCTTCCAGTCCTCACCGCAGCCCCACTGGGCGGCGATCACGGCCTTCACCCGGGCGCGGACCTCGTCGGTGCTCCACAGAACGGGCACGAGGAGGGCGCCCACGCCAGCGGCGTCCAGCGCCGCGGGGATCCGCTCCGGCGGGATGGGTCCGCTGACGCGCGAGCCGCTCTCGGTGGGCGGCACCTTGATGCCGGGGACCTCGATGAACACGGGACTGCGGTGGCTGTACTTCTCACACCGGGTGTCGATGGCCTCCTCGAGGCGGCGAAAGAGCTCCATGCCGTGTCCGCGCCCCAGCCCGGGCGTGCGGACGCTGGCGGGGGCGACGGCCCACACCGGCCCCGGGCCAGCATCGGCGAGGGCGCCGGCGGCGAGGTGTTCGGGGAAGGGCGGCACGTTCCTACTCAAGCGGGGCAGGGCGGCCAGGCGGCGGCTGGCGGCGACCGCGGGGACGTTCAGGCGGCGCTTCCACGGCGGGCCGTCGGTGGCCGCGGCAACGACGAGCGGCTGGTCGGGGTTGGCCAGCAGGACGGTGGCGACGCCCTTCCAGGAGGTGGCGAGGAGGGTGGTGACGGCGTTGACGGTCAGTGCGTGGCGCCCAGAGTGCCCGCTGGCGGCGGTGCCGATGGTGATCCGGGGCAGCAGGTGGCGCACGATGCCCTTGCGGTCGGGTTCGGCGGGCAGCTCGTGGCCGATCGCGGCCAGGCGGCCGTCGGTGCACAGGGAGAAGCGGACGGGCGTGCCGTTGTTGCGGGGCCACTCGAGGGCAGCAAGTTCCTCGGCCAGGCGCCAGCGGGCGAGCTCGCCCGGCCACCAGCCGCGTGAGCGCCTGCCGGCGCGGGGCGGCTCGGGCAGGACGGCGGGGCGGGGCTCGGCCCGGGCGAGGAGTTCGGCCAGCTGCTCGCCGATGCGCCGGCCGTCAGGTCCGGGGACCACGGCCTCGGCCCAGTAGCTGAACACGTCGCGCCGGTCCTCGGCGCTGATCGGCGCCGCGCACAGCAGTTCGTAGTGGCCGTCGTTCCACTGCCAGCGCGCCCAGGTACCCGCGGCCGCGCGCAGAACGGACTCCAGCGCCCGGTAGGGCGGCTGCACCTCCAGCCCGGAGCCGACGTTGCGCTTGTACTCCTGCGCAAGCTCACCGGCCAGGTCCAAGGCGGGGGCGGCGGGCCGGTAGGCGATCACCTGCCCCAGGTCGGATGGTGCGGTGCGGAACTGCAGCAGGCGGGCCTGCTTGCGGGCGACGCTGTCGAGCGGGCGGCTCATGCGTACTCTCCCAGGTAGGAGTGGAAGCCCGCGCGCAGCGCAGGGAGCAGGTGCTGGGCGTGGGCGTACTCGGCGATTTCCTCGATGGTGTGGCCGTAGCAGGCGCCGAGCTGGGCGAGGTCGCCTGGCGGGGACTGCTCGAGCAGTTCCCGCACCAGGGTGGGCAGGTCGGATCCCCAGGTCGGGTCGTGGAAGGCGCCGTCGATGAAGTGGAGCTCGACGTGGGTCTGCCCGCGGCGTCCGCGGCCGGCCAGCTGGACGCTCTGTCCCAGGAGGGTGGCGACGAGTTCATGCTTCAGCTCGTCGGGCAGGGCGGAGAAGCGCTTGGGCGCATTCAGGTTGAGGCGCAGGTGCGCCTCGGCCGCCGCGCGGGCCCGGGCCAGGGCGGCGGCGGGGTCGTCGCCGGGAGCGGTGTCGCGCCAGGCCCGGGCGGCGACGCTGGCGGCCAGCACCGGTGCCTCGTCGGCCGGCATGACCGGCCGCACAGCCATGGCGATCAGGGTGATGGCGGAGACGGCGACGCCCTCGAACACGGTCAGTACGTTCAGGCCCCGTTCGGTGCGCGGCAGCGGCGAGATGAGTACTTCGCCGTCGAGGTCGGCCAGTTCCGAGAAACGGTCGCGGGTGAGCTGGCCGATCGCGTCGCACACCGGCGGCAGGGAGGGGTCGGGGGTGTCCGCGACGGCGACGTAGATCCGCAGCCGCCGTCCGAGGGCGAGCGCGGTGTCGTACAGGGCCTGGGCGAACAGGCGGGCCTGCCGGTAGGAGTTGACGGTGACCAGCGCCCGCGCGCGGTGCCGGGTACGCGGATCCGCGGTCAGCCGGGCCAGGTCGCGGACCAGGCCCGGCGCGTAGCCGGCGGCCAGCGAGATGACCCGCTGGTCTCGTTCGCGGTAGGGCGTGCTGCCGACGGCCAGGAGTTTCCCGTCGGCGACGGGAGTGCTGTTGAAGATGCTCAGGCCGCCTTGGAGGGTGTCGGGCATGGCCCAGTCGGGGCGGGCGAGCAGGTGGGTGCGAGCCGCGCCCGGCATGTACCCGGTGGCGGACATGCCCACCACGGTGCGCTGGCGGCCGCTCAGAGCGAGGGAGACGACGCTGCCGAGGAACTGTGTCTCGGTGTGGGGGTCGGCGCGCAGCACCTCCATCTTCAAACTCGCATGTCCGCCCGGGTCGTCCAGCCCCTCGAAGCGGAACCCGCCCAGCTGGCGGCCCAGCGGGCCGAACGGGACGACGGTGCCGGCGCCCTGGTGGCCGATCGCGTCGGCGAGCGTGGAGGCCGCGTCGATGCCGTGCCCGGCGAGCTCGCCCGCCCGGTCCGTCAGGTCGAACATCGTGTGGACGATGGCCGTCAGCCACGCCTTCATCATCAGCGCGTGCAGGACGCCCGCGGTGGCCTCGGCGTGCGTGACTACCCCCACCGGCCCCGGGCCGCCGGGCCCGCGCTGCGCCGGCACCGCCGATTCGACGGGTGCCCCATCGCCTCCGCTCCCGGTGGTGGCGTAGGCGGGCAGCGCGGCGGAGACGATGTCCCGCAACTCGCCCTTGAGAGGGGCCAGTTGCCACTCGCCGCCCTCGTCGATGGTGAGCATCCGCTGCAGCACGTCCGGGACGGGCAGCAGTCGATCCGGCAGCACGGCACGGGAGGGCCGGTCGCCCGGCCGCGTGGCCACGCGCGGGAGCAGGGCCTGCAGGCACTCAGCCTGCTCCGCAGTGGCCGCGGCCTCGGCATCCACTCCGATCAGGTTCTCCAGCAGGTGCCGGTCCCACCGGTGGGGCTGGTACCAGCGCTTGCGGTCCTGCACCACCTGCCGGGCCCGGCGCGGGTCCTGCCCGCGGGCCAGAGCCCGCGCCTGGGCGACCTCGGTGCACACCTCCTCGCCGGCCACCAGGTCGAGCAACTGCTCGGCCAGGAACACCGCCCGGGTCAGCGGCCGGCGCACCGCCACCGCCAGCCGCGGCGGCGCCTGGTGCAGGCTGTCCCGGATCTGCCGCAGCACCGTGTTCGGTCGGGAGCGGGACGCGAGCTCCAGCACGCCGCACTCGTCGAACCCCTTCGACTGGTAGGCGTCGACCTCGTCGACGACCACGTAGGACGCCAGGCGCAGAAGGAACTCCCGCACGCTGATGCTGTTGCGGACTTCCCCGTCGACCTCTACCGGAACCTTGATCATCCCGGACTGGAAGCACGCGCGGGTGGTCACGATGATCCTGGCCGTCGTCGCGGCCTCGACGTGGGAGAACTTCCCGCAGGACGACACGTACGGGCACAGCGCCCGCTCCGGCTGGCCGAAAGCGTCCGACGCGGTGACCGTGCACGGCTCCCTGCCGCCCTCGAAGACGTCGCGGCCCTCGAGCTGCGCCTGCGCGGCGCACCCGTAGGCGGAGTTGTCGATGAGGAAGGCGATGCTCGCCGACGCCTGCGCCAGTGGCACAGCGGTGCCCTCCAGTTTCGCGGCGGAGCGCAGCGCGAAGGCATAGCGGCTGTTGGGTGCGATGAACGGCGTGGCCGTCGCCTTGACGCCCGCCGCCCGCAGCTCCTGCTGCAAGGTGGCGGCCTCGCCGTACACGTCGCCGTTGTCGCTGACCACCAGCACGGTGGTGCGATCCAGGCCTGCCTGCTGGATCGCCAGCCCCCGGCCGAAGACGTTCTTGCCCACGCCCGGAGGCGCGCTCAGCAGGTGCATGCGTCCCGGAGGCAGGACGACAGGCTCCAGGGGGCGCTGTCCGCCCCCGATCGTCCCGCGCAGCAGCAGCGCGATCTGCTTCTCGCGGAAGGCCGGGCCCTCCATGTCCTGGTCGGTGTCCCGGCTCTGCCAGCCGAGCTCGTCGGCGTCCACCACCAGGTCCACCGACGGCGCGGTCACGACCCGGGGCGGCCTGTACACCCCCTGCTCGTCCGGGAAGGCGAGCTGGACCCGCCCACGCGAGGTCGGCGCCGACCAGCCCGACCCGCTGGCGACCCGCAGAGCCCGCCGGCGCCCGGTCGCCGCGAGCAAACGGTCGGCGACGTCCGCGGGATCCTGCCCGTGAACGGGCAGCACTTCGAGCGCCCGCCCCCGCTCACTGCACCTGAGCGCGTAGAGGGAGGGCAGCGGGTCGTCCACGTCCGGGGTGTGGAAGACATCATGGACGGCCCGTTCGACATGGTGCAGCAGCGCCTCCCCCCGGTGGCGGATGCCCAGCAGCGCGCCCAGGCGCTGCTTGTCCGCCTCGGGCCACCGCTCCCAGTCCGCCACGACGCGCGGCGCGTGCCCGCTCAGCAGGACGTGGGCGTCCGCAACGCGCACCACCTGCTGCCCGTCGCGGAACCGGACGGGCAGCAGGTGCTCGGCCAGGGCCAGAGCCGCGGCCAGGGTCCTGCTCACGCTCCCTCCACCTCCGCCACCAGATCGGTGTCGGTCAGCACACGGGCGCCGCTGCCCCGCACCGCCCGGCGCAGCAGCGGCAGGTACCCGCGCAGGTGCTCAGGCACCACGAAGCACAGCTCGCCGGGCCCCTCCGGGTCCTCACGCAGCTTCTGGGACAGCCCGTACGGGTCGGCCCAGGTCTTGACATCAACGCGCCACGTCCGGGACCGACCAGGACGGGTGACGTGCAGGTCGTAGGCGTCGCCGAACGGCCACAGCCGCACCTGCGCGCCCGAGGCGACCAGCCGGTCACGCAGCTCGACCTCCAGCAGGCCCGGGAGCGTCACCCACAGCCACAGGGCATAGGGCAGCGCCACGTAGCCCTCAACGGGCACCAGCTCCGGCACGGTGCGCAGTTCGCCGCGCGGGGACAGGCGCCAGCTCTCCGCAGCCGGCTGGGCCCGGTACCGGCCACCCAGTAGGCTGTGGCGCTCGTCCTCGCACTCGAGGTCCACCGCGCCGTTAGGGCGAAAGGTGGCCCGCATCGTCCACTTGCACATCGGGCACGCCGCCCACAGGCCGCCGAACTGCCGCGTCGGGGAGATCCCGGCGTACGCGCCCAGCTCGACCAGCACGGTGTTCCGGGACAACTCACGCCGTGTCAGGACAGGCGTGCGCACCATCGCCTCCCGGCCCCGGGTGTACGCCTCGAAGCCGGCGGCCCTCAGCGCGCGGAAGACCGCGTGCTGGACGGTCTCACCGGAAATTCGCGACAACCCGGCACTCGCCGGCATCACTCCCACCGCCCGCAGCAGGCTGAGCAGATGACGGATGTCGGCACCGATCCCTGGGGCCTGGTGGCCATGCTCGGCAGCTTCCACCGCCAGCCGGTGCAGCGCCGAGCTGGGCATGCCGTCGCCATCGAGCAGCCACAGCTCGCCGAGCACCGACCCCTGGGGCCGTCCCGGCAGAAGGTCGGCCACCCGAGTCCCGCGTAGCCGCCCGGTGAACACCTCGTACGAGGGCGCCGACGCAAGGACACCGAATGAACGCACGTAGCGGCCATAGCACTCCATCAGCAGCCGCATCCGCCCCCGAGCCTGGCCCTCACTGCTGCTCAAGGCCAGTGCCGCGACCACGCAGGCATCGAGCGCCGCGCGCTGATCCTCGTCGAGTTCTTGAACGGCCGTCGCCGTCCCGGCCACCGCCGACACTCGGTCCTCCCCGCACCACATCGAGCCCATGCCGCAACATCAACCCCTCCACCCTGTGGGAGGGCACGGGAGTTCGGGGCACTTCCCCCGATCCAGCGACCCCGGCACCGTGCTGATCTCCCGCTACCAGCCGTAGCGGGGCTGTACAGCCAGCCGGTCCTAGAGCATGGGCCGACCGCCGATCAGTAGAGGCCACCCTGACCCCAGGCCGCCACTGAAAGAGACTGGCCCGCGACGGGCCGGGGCGATGTGTCCGGGTCGGCCGCTAGCGTGTTGGAGGTGACCTACACATCGCTGCACCGCGCTCTGGGCGTCCCGGCTGGCTCTGTCACCGAGGAGATGATCGTCGCCGCCGTGGCCGCGAACGTCGTCGAGAGCGAGGACCTGGACTGGAAGCGGGATGTTGACGAGATCAAGGACGCGAAGGAGTTCGCCAAGGACGTGGCCGCGATGGCCAACACCGCTGGCGGCCTCATCGTCTTCGGTGTCGGCGAGGACGGCGCCGACCACGCGGACGAACTGGTCGGCATCGAGAACCCGAAGCCGCATGTCCAGAGCCTGCGGGGGAAGGCCGGCATGGTTCGGCCGTTCATCCCGGCGCTGCGTGTCTACAGCGTGCCCCTGACCGCGCTGCCGGGCCGGCACCTCATCGTGGTCGACGTGCCACGAAGCCCCGAGGCTCCCCACCTGGTTCCGCAATCGAAGGAGTCGTGGGGGCTGCCCCGGCGCCGCGACAGCGACACCGACTGGCTGGGGGAAAGCGACCTGGAGGCCGCGTACGCGGGCCGGTTCCGGCGCCGACGCGCCGCAGAAGAGCACCTGGCAGCGCTGGCGGAGGAACTGGACGACCGCCTCCGGGGGAAGGAGCACGAAATCTGGGTCACCGTCACCGCTGCCTGCTCAATGCCCTCGATCGCCGACACAGAACAAGCTGTCAACCAGACTGCTCCCGAGCCGAGCATGCTCGACGCGATCCAACTCCTCCAGGACGACGGCGAACTGCGCCAAGCCTTCGACGGTGGCACCGCAATACCGAAGGTCGGTCTGCGACGTGCGGTGGTCAGCAGCAGCTCGCCCTACGCCGGCTTGAGCGACAAAGGGCATCTCGAGCTCTTCCACGACGGCGCCTTCGCCGGCGCCTTGAACGTGGCTCACACGCCTCCTGTCGGAGGCATTCGCTACCTGGCTCAGAGCCGAATGGAGGGCGCGATCCGGGACCTGGTGACGGTAGCGGCCCTGCATGCTCACCGCCGCCAGGCCGACGGAGTTCTGCAGATCCGCGCGACCATAAACGTCCCCCCACCTGGGCAAATCTCCGCTAGACGCCTCGCCCTTACCCACCAGCACTACATGACGAGCACACCGGAACCCGCCCCCGCCAGCATCGTGCTTGAACGGGTTGCCCCAGTGACCGGCGAGATCCCCTTGACCGACGCGGTCTCCTCGAACGAGGCGCGGATGCGGATGGTCCGCCAGCTCGCGCTCGACCTTATCCACCAGTTCGCGGTGGCCTCACTCAAGACTCTGTAGCTCCCGTCCCGACCTCCTCGGCGACCAGCTGCTGGCTGGGCTCCTCCGGGGACCCGTTGGTGGCGCTTCGGCCGCTCGGGCCGGCACTCCCTCGTCGAGGCGTTGGAGAACCCGAACAACCGGGCCGCCTACGACCTGCGCCAGGCCGCCCGCGAGGACGAGGAGCACAAGGTCCATCAGGAGCTGATGGACTCCCTGGTCTGCATCGACTGCGGCGACGTTCCCGAGGAGGAGAGCACCTGGGAGTACGGCCCCAAGGGACAGGTCGAGTGGACTCGCCGCCCCGGCGGTCGCTGCTGGCCCTGCCGCCAGGACCGCGAGGAGCGCCTGGAACGGGAGGCCGAAGAACAGCTGGAGGCCGCCTGTACAGCCAACGCCGCGCTGCGCCCGTGCTGGACGTGCCGGGGCTCGATCGGGGGGAAGGAGGGCTCGAAGCTGGAGCTGCGGGAGAAGGCCCGGCCGGACCGGCTGGAGTGCCCCGGGTGCGTACGGGCCCGCGCCACAAAGGACTTGGGCCCGCTGATGCTGCCGGTCCCGTCCAAGCGCGAGCTGGTGGCCGCGCTGGTCTCCACTCCAGACGATCCGTGGTGGGAGGACCGCGTGCTGCACGCAAAGCTCCACCCAGCGAGGGGCCGCAGGGTGTGACCTGTTGGTGGGTGTGGGCGTAAAATGGCCTCTTTGCTGGGTTGTCTGGACCTTTGGTTGTGCCTGTTGGGGGTGTTCGGTCGGGTGGGTGGCCGGGCTGGTGTGGTGACTGTGTGTGGTGGTTGGTGGGGTCGGGGGGTCGGGTCGGTCGCTGGCGGGGCCGGTGGGGTGTTGTTGGATGTGGAATGAGGATGAATTCCGCCGGTAATTCGGTTGGGTTGTTTTGGCGGATTGGTTTCCGGTGGTGGTTTGAATTCGGGTCAGAATTGCGGGGGCGGGGGTGGTGGCGGGGTGGGTGTTCGGTTTCGTCCGGGGTGGAGCTGCCGGGCCCCCGCGCCGTCCGGGCCTGCTGCGCCCTGCTCCGGTCGCCGCCTGTCCAGGCCGGGCCCCGTGCGCGCCTCGCTGCGCCCTGCCCGGCTCGCCGGGGCTGCCGTTCGGTGCCGGGTGGGCACCTCTCGTGGTCCTGGTCGTTGACCGTGGCATGGATGAGGACGAGTGGGACGAGTACCTGGACCCCGACGACGACCGGCCGCTCCCGCGCTGCGACGAGTGCGGGCGGAACTGGGGACACACCGCGGGGTGTGACATCGCCCGGGAGGCCAGCGACTGGCCACTGTGAGCTCCCGAGGCTGACCCGGCCGTCCGGGCCTCAATGCGCCGCCGTCCCGGGGCCCGTGCCTGCCGCTGCGCCCCTGCCCGGGTGCCGCCGTCCCGGGTTGCTGGGCGCTGCTGTTCGGGTTGGACGGCTGGGTGGCCGTCAGGCCGCCCTGGAGGCTGTCCCGGCGCTGTCCTGGTGGTGGGTGGGGGTTGTCGCGCGTGCTGTTGCGTCCCCCTGTCGCGTCGGGGGGTTGTCCTGTGGTGTGACGTGGGCGGATACGGCTGTTCCCGTGTGTGTGGTGGGGGCGCGACAGGTGGGTGCGACAGGGTGCCGGGGTGCGGGCCGCGGCTGCTGCTCGGTGGGTGCCGACGACCGCCAGGTGCTGGCGGTCCTGGCCGCCGTCCGAGGCGCTGTCCGGGGCGGCGGGGGCACGGCCGGGACGGCGGCCGTTCGCCCGGGAAGGCCGGCTTTCTCGGCGGCCTGGTCCTGGTGGTGGTGCTCGGCGGCTGACCTGTGACAGCGAACCTGGACCACGTGCCACTGGAGTTGGATCGAACGCAGTTCGTGACAGCAAAGTTGGACCACCACGGGCACGTTGTCAGTGCGTCAGATGACGCGGTCCCGGTAGCCCTGGAAGGCGTGCCAGCTCGTGGCAGCGTCGTGCGAGGCAAGGAAGGCGCCCTCGGAGATGTCGAGGACCCGGCAGCCGACCGCGTCGGCGATCCGGAACACGGCATGCATGGCCTCGTCGCCGGTGCCCCTGACGTGAAGGATGATCGATTCGACGGGGTCGTCGGAGCCGATGTTCACCCCGACTGACCAGGCCGGGCCAGCGAGGCGTGCCCAGGCCGGATCGGTGAGGTCGATGCCGGGGATCCGCTCGCGCAGGGCTGCTGCTACATGCTCGCGTGATCCCAGGTGATCGGAGATGAAGTCGTTCGGGATCTCGTCGACCGAGGTGACGTCGGCGGGAGCGGGAAGCAGAAGCAGGTCCCAGCTCATGGAGTCCTCCGGTTGGTGTGGTGGCGACGCGCCGACGATAGTCCTGACCGGCTGCACATCTGACCTGCGGTGGTCCATCTTCGCTGTCACGCACTGCGTTCGGTCCACCTTCGATGGCAATCGGTCCGGGTTCGCTGTCACAGGTCAGCGGCGGGGTGGCGGGTGGGGAGGTGCAACGCGGTGTTGCGGTGGGGTGCAACACGGGGCCGTGTTGAGGGTCTGAGCTGGTGTTATGTGGCCGGTGGCGGGGGTGGGTGGGCGTGTTGCACCTCGTGTTGCACCGGGCTGGGCCGGTTGGCCGGCTTCGGCGGCCCGCCCGCGTCGCCCGGTGCCGCGCCCGGCTGCTGGGTCCTGGCTGCCGTCCTGGTCGGCCGCCAGGCCGTCCTGCTGCGCCCGGCTCGGCCGCTGCTGTGCTGCCCGTTGCTGGGGCCCTGGCCGCCCGTCCAGGCCGCCGTCTTGGCCGTCCCGGCCCCCGGGTTGCTCGGCCGTCTCGGGGCCCGCCCTGGCCGTAGTCCTGGCTCGGTGTTCGGTTTGGTGTCGCTGCTCCGGGAATTGCTCCGTTGACGTCGAGCGGGATTTCCTCGGCGGTCTGGAACGGCGGTCGCCGTGTCGGCACGGAGGGCCGTAGGCCCCTTTCCGGTGTGCCTGAATTCGATTTCCGTCCGCTGCGCCCCGCAAGGCTTTACGATTGCCACCTGAAAGAGAGTGGAAAGAAATTTGAATTCTCGCCCGGAGCGCGGCCGGATAGAGCTGTGATGGACGGTTGCCCGTTCACGTCTCGGGCCCGTTCGGGGACCGGTAGGATAGGGCTGTACGGAAGTCGGGGAAACGCCGCCGGATTCGCTTCGGATTCCGGCCGGGAGTCTGCGGTTGAGGGCCCGTCAGCCACGGCCGTCCGGGGCGCCCGTGAGGGCCCGACACCCGGGGCCGGGGAGGCCGAGCCGGACTGGTGGCCCGGAGGTTGCTCCCGAGGGCCGCAGGCCCCGCCCCAGGGGCGCCGGATGGGCCGCCAGCCCAGCAACCAGGCGGCGGACCGGCCACCGGCCGGGACCGGGGGAGGGCCCCGGGGATGAGGTTGTGACTGATACCCGAAGTCCGCGTCACATCGTCAACGCCGAGGGCCGCAGGCCCCGGCCGGCACCCCGCCCGACCGGAGGGATGGGCCACTACCCGAATTCCGCGTCACATCGTCAACGCCCGCCCCCGGGCGCAGCCCGGGAAACCCTGCCAGACAATCGGCCCGTAGGGCCGTGAAAACACCGGCACAACAAGACCGGAAAGTCGACCGATTGACGGGCCGAAGGCCCGGGGAAAAGCCGCCCGAAAGGCGGAGCGCAGCGACGCCCAACACCAACCCCAACCCACCCGCACCAACCCAAGTATTCGCCACCGGCGAATACCCCCAACCCCCCACCACCCGCCGAGGCGCAGCCGAGGCCAC
>NZ_JBHUAF010000069.1:0-29440 GCF_042789895.1 Kitasatospora sp. NPDC056783 | reverse complement strand
CGGACGGTCAGCGCAGCAGCCCGGCGTCCATCCCGGCGGACTCGGCCGGCAGGGCCACCAGCCCCAGTTCGGTCGGCGAGGCCAGCCGGGGATGCGCGGGCAGCACCCGGACGGTGTAGCCGAACGGGCCGGTCCGGCCCAGTTCCAGCGAGCCCTCGTAGCGGGTGCGGCCGTCCAGGTCTGGCCCGCCGACCGGCTTGAGGGCGAGCAGACAGGCGTCCGAGATCCGGTCCCGTTCGTCCACCCGGCCGGAGACCGCCTGCACCTCGACGTCGCCCGGCGCCAGCGTCCCGAGCGCGACCTGCACCCGCAGCGCCAGCGAGCTGCCCAGTTCCTGCGCCTCGGCCGGGCAGTCCGCCTCGACGTGCTCGACCCGGACGGCCGGCCACGCCTCGCGGACCTTCGCCTTCCACCGCGCCAGCTCCCGCGAGCCGCGGTTGCGGTCGGCCGCCAGCTCCCGCTGGGCCTGCGCCGCCGGGGCGTACAGCCGTTCGACGTACTCCCGGACCATCCGCCCGGCCAGCACCTTGGGCCCGAGGGTGATCAGGGTGTGCCGGACCATGGCGATCCACTGCTGCGGCAGCCCGTCCGCGTCCCGGTCGTAGAACCGGGCCGCGACCTGGTGCTCGATCAGGTCGTAGAGCGCGGCCGCCTCGATGTCGTCGCGCCGCTCGGCCTCGCCGCTGTCCGGGTCGAGCACCCCGCCGCTCTCGTCGGCGGTGGGGATCGCCCAGCCGTTGCGGCCGTCGTACCACTCGTCCCACCAGCCGTCCAGGACGGACAGGTTGAGGCAGCCGTTGAGCGCGGCCTTCATCCCGGAGGTGCCGCAGGCCTCCAGCGGGCGCAGCGGGTTGTTCAGCCAGACGTCGCAGCCCGGGTAGAGGCGCTGGGCCATCGCCATGTCGTAGTCCGGCAGGAAGACGATCCGGTGGCGCACCGCCGGATCGTCGGCGAAGGCCACCATCTGCTGGATCAGCCGTTTGCCGCCGTCGTCGGCCGGGTGGGCCTTGCCGGCCACCACGATCTGCACCGGCCGGGTGGGGTGCAGCAGGAGGGCGCGCAGCCGCTCCGGGTCGCGCAGCATCAGGGTGAGCCGCTTGTACGAGGGCACCCGGCGGGCGAAGCCGATGGTGAGCACGTCGGGGTCGAGCACCGAGGAGACCCAGCCGAGCTCGGCCTCGCCGGCCCCGCGCCCGCGCCAGGAGGCGTGCAGCCGGCGGCGGGCCTCCTCCACCAGCTGGGCCCGCAGGGCGCGCCGCAGCTCCCAGACCTCGGTGTTGCCGATCCTCTCCAGCCCCGTCCAGCGCCCGGTGTCGCCGGTGGTCATCGCCTCCTCGGCGCGCTCGGCGCCGATCTCGGCGGCGCCGAGCCGGACCACCGCCGGGTCGATCCAGGTGGCGGCGTGCACGCCGTTGGTGACCGAGGTGATCGGCACCTCGGCGGGGTCGAAGCCGGGCCACAGGCCGTGGAACATCGAGCGGCTGACCTCGCCGTGCAGGGTGGAGACCCCGTTGGCGCGCTGGGCCAGCCGCAGGCCCATGGCGGCCATGTTGAACAGCTTCGGGTCCCCGTCGCGCCAGCTCTCGGCGCCGAGCGCGAGCACCTGCTCGACCGGGACGCCCGGCAGCGCCGCGTCGCCGCCGAAGTGGCGGGCGACCAGCTCCCGGTCGAAGCGGTCGATGCCGGCCGGGACGGGCGTGTGGGTGGTGAAGAGGGTGCCCGCCCGGACGGCCTCCAGGGCGGCGGCGAAGTCGAGGCCGGTCGGGTCGTCGGCGACCAGTTCGCGGATGCGCTCCACCCCGAGGAAGCCGGCGTGGCCCTCGTTGGTGTGGAAGACGTCGGGGGCGGGGTGCCCGGTGAGCCGGCAGTGGGCGCGCACGGCCCGGACGCCGCCGATGCCCAGCAGCATCTCCTGGAGCAGCCGGTGCTCGCTGCCGCCGCCGTACAGCCGGTCGGTGACGTCGCGCTCGGCGGGTGAGTTGGCCTCGATGTCGGAGTCGAGCAGCAGCAGCGGGACCCGCCCGACCTGGGCCTTCCGAATGTGGGCGGCCAGGGTGCGGCCGCCGGGCAGGGCGAGGTCGATCCGGCAGGGGGTGCCGTCGGCCTCCCGGAGCAGGCTGACGGCCAGTTCGTCCGGATCGAGCAGCGGATAGCGCTCCTGTTGCCAGCCGTCCCGGCTGAGGGACTGGCGGAAGTAGCCGTGCCGGTAGAACAGGCCCACGCCGATGACCGGCACGCCGAGGTCGCTGGCGGCCTTGAGGTGGTCGCCGGCCAGGATGCCGAGCCCGCCGGAGTACTGGGGCAGCGCGGCGGCGATGCCGTACTCGGGCGAGAAGTAGGCGATCGCGGCGGGCAGCGGGGCCCGGTCGGCCTCGTGGCGGGTCTGGTACCAGCGCGGGCCGGTCAGGTACTCGCGCAGGTCGTCGGCGAGGTCGCCGAGTCTGCGCAGGAAGCGCCGGTCGGTGGCGAGTGCGGCGAGACGGGCTGCCGGGACCTCCCCGAGCAGCCGCACCGGGTCCTCTCCGGTCGCGGCCCAGACCTCCGGGTCCACGGACCGGAAGAGGTCCCTGGTCTCGGGGTGCCAGGACCAGCGCAGGTTGAGGGCCAGCTCGTGCAACGGCTGGAGTTGTTCGGGCAGGACGGTGCGGACGGTGAATCTGCGGATTGCCTTCACGGCGTGAAGCGTAGCCGTGGCGATCGGTCCGACAGTGCGTCAAGTGGGCTATTGGGCATCCGTTCGGGCTATTGATGAGATCGCATTCGGCGCATTGGTCTGCACGGGGGGCGCGCGAGGCGCACATTTCGGGGCCCCGCGCTACCAATACGTGAACTCTTCGGTACGGGTCCATTTCCGATGGCTCGTCCACCCGGGGGAAGGCTCGAAACTACTGTCGTACCGCTGCAAAAACCTTGTCGGCGGTGCGAGGATGACCGAAGGTCGTTGATGCTGTGGGGAGTGCGACGGAGGGTGGCGTCCCCCTCGAAGCAGCACGTCCGAATCCTTTTCGCGTTGACCGTTCCCGTCCTTCTTAGCCCATTCGGCGCCCGCCGCGCACGGACGCGTGTCCTGGCGCCCGGCCCGCTCGTTCACGGGTGGGCCGGGTCGCCCGGGAGCGTGCCCCGCGGAGGGCGTGCGCCGGGACGCACGAGGGCTCCGGGGCTTCCCGCCACCGGGTCGACGGGCGCCGGGCAGGTTGCCGGGAACAGCGGCGCGGGCAGGCTTCCGGTCGCACGTCCTCCCCACCCAGCAGTCCTCCGGCACTCCCCCGGCCCGACCCAGGCCCGCGGGGAGCTGCCGCCGATCTCGGGCAGGAGTTTGGCATGCACGGCGACACGCGGGACCAGTCCACACCGGTGGCCGAAGGCCTCGACGCAGCGGTCGCGGAATCCGCCGGACGGATGGATTCTGACACTCGGACAGATCCGGCGATGCCGGCGCCGAGGACCTCCGGGGCGACCCGTACCGGATCCTCCGAACCGCGGCCCTCCACGGCGGCCCCCCACCCCGGGGCCGAGGAGGACCGGACCGCGACGACCCCCCGCGGGCGCACCACCACCACGCGCCGCACCACCACCCCGAAGACCGGCGCCGCGAAGGCCGCCGCCCCGAAGGCCGCCGCCGGGCGCGTCGCCGCGACGGCCCCGGCCGCCGGGGCGCCCGCCCGGAAGTCCCCCGCTCGCAAGCCCTCCGCCCGCAAGACGACAGAGAGCGACACCGTGATCGGCCGCATCCCCGTCCTGGACGTCAGCCCCCTCGTCGACGGCGGCCGCCGCCCGGCCAAGGCGGTGACCGGCGAGACCTTCCTGGTCACCGCGACCGTCTTCCGCGAGGGCCACGACGCCGTCAACGCCAACGTGGTGCTGCGCGACCCGCGCGGCCGCAGCGGCCCGTGGACCCCGATGCGCGAACTGGCCGAGGGCACCGACCGCTGGGGCGCGTACGTCACCCCGACCGCGCCCGGCCGCTGGTCGTACCTGGTGGAGGCGTGGAGCGACCCGGTCGCCACCTGGCGCAAGGCCGCCTCGGTCAAGCTGCCGGCCGGCCTCGACACCGCGCTGGTGCTGGAGGGGGGTGCCCGGCTGCTGGAGCGGGCCGCCGCCGGGGTGCCCAAGAAGGAGGGCCGGGCCGACGTGCTGGCCGCCGCCGACGCGCTGCGCGACCAGGCCCTGCCGCCGCTGTCCCGGCTGGCCGCCGCGCTCGCCCCCGAGGTGCTCGACGTGCTGGCCCGCCACCCGCTGCGCGAGCTGGTCAGCGCCTCCCGCCCGCTGCCGCTCCAGGTGGACCGCGAGCGCGCGCTGTTCGGCTCCTGGTACGAGTTCTTCCCGCGTTCGGAGGGCGCGGTGCTGGACCCGAACGGCGTCGAGCCGCCGCGCCCGGGCACCCTGCGCACCGCCGCCGAACGGCTGCCGGCCGTCGCCGCGATGGACTTCGACGTGGTCTACCTGCCCCCGGTCCACCCGATCGGCCGAGCCTTCCGCAAGGGCCCGGACAACACCCTGACGGCCGGTCCGCACGACGTCGGCTCGCCCTGGGCGATCGGCTCCCCCGAGGGCGGCCACGACGCCGTCCACCCGGACCTCGGCACCATCGAGGACTTCGACCACTTCGTCGCCGAGGCGCGGGCGCTGCACCTGGAAGTGGCGCTGGACTTCGCCCTCCAGTGCTCCCCGGACCACCCCTGGGTGAACAAGCACCCGGAATGGTTCGGCCACCGCGCCGACGGCACCATCGCGTACGCCGAGAATCCGCCGAAGAAGTACCAGGACATCTATCCGGTCAACTTCGACCAGGACATGGATGGAATCGTCAAGGAAACAATCCGGATCCTCCGCTTCTGGATGTCGCACGGCGTCCGGATCTTCCGCGTCGACAACCCCCACACCAAGCCGGTGGTCTTCTGGGAGCGGGTTCTCTCCGACATCGCCCGCACCGACCCCGACGTGGTGTTCCTGGCCGAGGCCTTCACCCGCCCGGCGATGATGCACACCCTGGCGAAGATCGGTTTCCACCAGTCGTACACGTACTTCACCTGGCGCACCACCAAACCGGAACTCACCGAGTACCTCACCGAACTCACCGGTGACGCCGCCGCCCACATGCGGCCCAACTTCTTCGCCAACACCCCGGACATCCTGCACGCGTACCTCCAGCACGGCGGCCGCGCCGCCTTCGCGGTCCGCGCGGTGCTCGCCGCCACCCTCTCACCCAGCTACGGCGTCTACGCCGGCTACGAGCTGTACGAGAACGAGCCGGCCCACCCGGGCTCCGAGGAGTACCTGCACTCGGAGAAGTACGAACTGCGCCCGCGCGACTGGAACCGCACCGACACCCTGGCCCCGCTGCTGACCGTGCTGAACCGGCTGCGCCGCCGCCACCCCGCCCTCCAGCAGCTGCGCGACCTGAGCTTCCACCCCACCGACAACGACCAGGTGCTCGCCTACTCCAAGACCGCGACCACCCCCGAGGGCCTCACCGACCGGGTCATCACCGTGGTGAACCTCGACCCGCACCACGTCCAGGAGGCCACCGTCACGCTGGACGGCGACGGCCCGTACGCGGTGCACGACGAGCTCACCGGCGCCGTCTACACCTGGGGCCGGCACAACTACGTCCGGCTCGATCCCTCAGCCGAGCCGGCTCACCTCCTCACGGTTCGGAGGAACCCAGCGTGACAGTGAACGAGCCTGTCCCCGACACCTTCCCCGAGACCTCGAAGAAGAAGCTCGACCCCCAGTGGTTCAAGCGTGCGGTCTTCTACGAGGTGCTGGTGCGGTCCTTCCAGGACAGCAACGGCGACGGGGTCGGGGACCTCAAGGGGCTCACGGCCAAGCTCGACTACCTCCAGTGGCTCGGGATCGACTGCCTCTGGCTCCCGCCGTTCTTCGCCTCGCCGCTGCGCGACGGCGGGTACGACGTGTCCGACTACACCTCGGTACTGCCGGAGTTCGGCGACCTCGCCGACTTCATGGAGTTCGTCGACGCCGCCCACGCCCGCGGCATGCGCATCATCATCGACTTCGTCATGAACCACACCAGCGACCAGCACCCGTGGTTCCAGGCGTCCCGGACCGACCCGGACGGGCCGTACGGCGACTTCTACATGTGGGCCGACGACGACAAGCAGTACCCGGACGCCCGGATCATCTTCGTCGACACCGAGACCTCCAACTGGACCTACGACCCGGTCCGCAAGCAGTACTACTGGCACCGCTTCTTCTCCCACCAGCCGGACCTCAACTACGACAACCCTCGGGTCCAGGACGAGATGATCGCCGGGCTGCGGTTCTGGCTCGACCTCGGCATCGACGGCTTCCGGCTGGACGCGGTGCCGTACCTGTTCGCCCGGGAGGGCACCAACTGCGAGAACCTGCCGGAGACCCACGAGTTCCTCAAACGGGTCCGCAAGGAGATCGACGCCGACTACCCGGACACCGTGCTGCTCGCCGAGGCCAACCAGTGGCCGGAGGACGTCGTCGACTACTTCGGCGACTTCTCCTCGGGCGGCGACGAGTGCCACATGGCGTTCCACTTCCCGGTGATGCCCCGGATCTTCATGGCGGTGCGCCGGGAGTCCCGCTACCCGGTCTCGGAGATCCTCGCCAAGACCCCGCAGATCCCCGGCGGCTGCCAGTGGGGCATCTTCCTGCGCAACCACGACGAGCTGACCCTGGAGATGGTCACCGACGAGGAGCGCGACTACATGTACGCGGAGTACGCCAAGGACCCCCGGATGCGCGCCAACGTGGGCATCCGCCGCCGGCTCGCCCCGCTGCTGGAGAACGACCGCAACCAGATCGAGCTGTTCACCGCCCTCCTCCTCTCCCTGCCCGGCTCTCCGGTGCTGTACTACGGGGACGAGATCGGCATGGGCGACAACATCTGGCTCGGCGACCGGGACGGCGTGCGCACCCCGATGCAGTGGACCCCGGACCGCAACGCGGGTTTCTCCTCCGCCGACCCGGGCAGGCTCAGTCTGCCGCCCATCATGGACCCGGTGTACGGCTACCAGGTGACCAACGTCGAGGCGCAGCAGAGCAGTTCGAGTTCGCTGCTGCACTGGACGCGTCGCATGATCGAGATCCGCAAGCTCAATCCCGCGTTCGGCCTCGGCAGCTACGCCGAACTGCCGTCCAGCAACCCCGCCGTGCTGGCCTTCGTGCGCGAGCACGAGGGGGACCTGGTCATGTGCGTGAACAACTTCTCGCGGTTCGCGCAGCCGACCGAACTGGACCTGCGGCGGTACGGCGGGCGGTACCCGGTCGAGCTGATCGGCGGGGTGCGCTTCCCGTCCATCGGCGAGTGGCCCTACCTGCTCACCCTGGCCGGGCACGGTTTCTACTGGTTCCAGCTCCGGCAGCCCCCGCGCCTGAGCGGGACGAGGCGGTCGAAGTAACGATCCGTCGCACGCCTCGCACCAGCGCGAACGGCACCACCAGACCCTCCGGGGGCGCGAGTTGAACCCCGCGCCCCCGCTGTTCTCCGCTCCACCGCGTACGGAGAACAGCCCAACGGCCACCCACACGAAGGCGTGACACCCGAGCCGTGCTCGCGTGCCGCGACCGCCGCGCCGCCGCAATCCGGAAGACTGACGGACCCGGCCACGACCCGTCGGGCAGTCCGCGTGCTTCCGGGGAAAGGGAGCCATGTCCGAAACCTCCCGTTCTCAAGCCCACCTGGACGCCACCGCCCCCGCCGGCCCCGCCACGCCGGCGGGCACCCGGGGCGCCGGGGCCCGGAGAACCGCCCTGGGGGTCAGCGAACTCGTCCAGGCGGCCCTGCCGCTGATCGCCGCCTGGCTGCCCACCCAGCGCTGGTACGCCGGCAAGGGCCGGCCCATCACCGGCCTCACCCCGGTGGTCGGCACCCCGCTCCAGGTCGGCGACCCGGCCCTGCTGCACCTGCTGCTGCGGGTCGAGCACGCCACCACGGCCGGGGCCCCGCACGGCGACATCTACCAGCTGCTGCTCGGCATCCGCTCCTCCGGGCTCGGGGACATCGGGCCCGGCGCCCTGCTCGGCCGGCTCAGCCAGGGCCCGTACGACGGCGCGACCCTCTACGACGCGGTGCACGACCCCGAGCTCACCGGCCGGCTGCTGGAGCACCTGGCCACCGGCGACCGCTTCGGCGCCCTGTCCTTCCGTCGCACCCCCGGCTCCGGGCTGCCCACCAACCTCCCCGGCCGCGCCTCCACCGCCGAGCAGTCCAACAGCTCGGTCATCTACGGCACCTCGTACATCCTCAAGCTGTTCCGCCGCATCCACCCCGGCACCAACCCCGACCTGGAACTCTCGCTCGCGCTCTCCCGGGCCGGCTCCACCCGCATCCCCCGGGTCGCCGCCTGGTTCGAGAGCCGGATGGAGCGCGCCGAGCCCGCCACCCTCGGGCTGCTCCAGCGCTACCTGCCGGACGCCGAGGACGGCTGGGAGCTGGCCCTCGACCAGGTCGGACGGCTCAAGTGCGACCGCTCCCCCGGCAACTTCGCCATCGAGGCGCACCGGCTCGGCCGGGCCACCGCCGAGGTGCACCGGGTGCTGTCCCGCTCGATGCCGGTCGCCCGGCTCGACCGCGCCCAGACCGGCCGGCTGGCCGGCGCGATGGCCGACCGGCTGGACAGCGCCGTCGCCGCCGTCCCCGGACTGCTGCGCTTCCGGGCCGCGCTGCGCTCCGCCTTCCAGCAGCTCGCCGACGCCCACCCGGACGGCCTGCCGGTCCAGCGCATCCACGGGGACCTGCACCTCGGCCAGGCGATGCGGACCCCGCACGGCTGGGTGCTGCTGGACTTCGAGGGCGAGCCCGCCAAGTCGGTCAACGAGCGCCGCGAGCCCCAGCCGGCCCTGCGCGACGTCGCCGCGATGCTGCGCTCCTTCGACTACGCGGCCGCCCACCTGCTGGCCGGCGGCCCGGCCGACCCGGAGCTCGCCCACCTGGCCGCCGCCTGGGCCCAGCGCAACCGCACCGCCTTCTGCGCCGGCTACACCGCGGGCGGCGGCGCCGACCCGGCCGCCTCGCCGGAGCTGATGCGGGCGCTGGAGATCGACAAGGCGGTGTACGAGGTGGTGTACGAGGCCCGGCACCGGCCGGGCTGGCTGCCCATCCCACTGGCCGCGATCAACCGGCTGGCCCTGTCCGTCTGACCCGCTTGCCGCACCGCCCGCAGGAGTTCGCCCACCCCCCGTCGCAGGAGGACCCCGCCGTGACGCCGATCGACCCGACCGGCCGCCCCACCCGCCCCGTACCGGCCACCTTCCTGGCCGCACCGCTCCCCGCCGAAGGGCCGGCGCTCGAAGGGCCGGCCGCCGGAGAGCGGACACCCGGAGAGCGGACACCCGGAGGACGGACCGCCGGAGGACGGACCGCCGAAGAACCCGCCGGTCACCGGCCCGAGGCCCGCCGGGCGGCCGAGGAGGAGGGGAGCTCCGGCCCGCGGCCCCCCGCGGCCCGCCCGGCCGCGGCCGGGGACCCCCTGGACCCCGAGCGCCCGGCCCCCGCCGGGGCGCTGCGCCTGCCCGAGGCACCGCTGCCGCCGGCCGAGGTCCACCGGCTGGTGGGCGGGCAGCACCACGACCCGCACGCCCTGCTCGGGGCGCACCCGGTGCACGGCGGCACCGCGATCCGGGTGCTGCGCCCGTTCGCCGAGCGGGTGGTCGTCGAAACCTCCCAGGGGCCGGCCGAACTCACCCACCAGCAGGGCGGGTTGTTCACCGGCCTGGTGGCCGGCGGCGATCCGCCGGACTACACCCTGCTGGTGACGTACCCCGGCGGCGGGCCGCTGCGCCAGTACGACGGCTACCGCACCCCGCCCACCCTCGGCGAGCTCGACCTGCACCTGATCTCCGAGGGCCGGCACGAGCAGCTGTGGCGGGCGCTCGGCTCGCACGTGCGCACCGTCGACGGGGTGGCCGGCACCGCCTTCGCCGTGTGGGCGCCGAACGCCGTCGGGGTGCGGCTGATCGGCGAGTTCAACCACTGGGACGGCACCGGGCACCCGATGCGCTCGCTCGGCTCGTCCGGGATCTGGGAGCTGTTCGTCCCGGGCCTGGCCGAGGGCACCACCTACAAGTACGAGGTGCACACCCGCCAGGGCTGGGTGCTGGACAAGGCCGACCCGCTGGCCCGGGCCGCCCAGTGTCCGCCCGGCACCGCCTCGGTGGTCACCAGCTCCGCGTACGCGTGGCAGGACAGCGAGTGGATGGCCCGCCGGGCCCGCGCCGCGCACCACCGGGCACCGATGTCGGTGTACGAGCTGCACCTGCCGTCCTGGCGCCCGGAGCTCACCACGTACCGTGCCATCGCCGATGAACTGCCCGGCTACCTCAAGGAGTTGAACTTCACCCACGTGGAGTTCATGCCGGTCATGGAGCACCCCTTCGGCGGCTCCTGGGGCTACCAGGTGTCCGGCTACTACGCCCCCACCGCCCGGCTCGGCGGCCCCGACGACTTCCGCCACCTGGTCGACACCCTGCACCGGCACGGCATCGGCGTGATCGTCGACTGGGTGCCCGCGCACTTCCCCAAGGACGGCTTCGCCCTCGCCCGCTTCGACGGCGAGCCGCTGTACGAGCCCGCCGACCCGCTGCGCGCCGAGCACCCCGACTGGGGCACCCTGGAGTTCGACTACGGCCGCAAGGAGGTGCGCAACTTCCTCGTCGCCAACGCGGTGTACTGGTGCGAGGAGTTCCACGTCGACGGCCTGCGGGTGGACGCCGTCGCCTCGATGCTCTACCTCGACTACTCCCGCGAGGGCGGCGCCTGGACGCCCAACCGGTTCGGCGGCCGGGAGAACCTGGACGCGGCCGCCTTCCTCCAGGAGATGAACGCCACCGTCTACCGGCGCTGCCCGGGCGTGGTGACCGTCGCCGAGGAGTCCACCGCCTGGGACGGCGTCACCCGCCCCACCGACGCCGGCGGGCTCGGCTTCGGACTGAAGTGGAACATGGGCTGGATGCACGACTCGCTGGTCTACATGTCCAAGGAGCCGGTGCACCGCAAGTACCACCACAACGAGATCACCTTCTCGATGGTGTACGCCTACTCGGAGAACTACGTCCTGCCGATCTCCCACGACGAGGTCGTCCACGGCAAGCGGGCCCTCGTCTCCAAGATGCCCGGCGACTGGTGGCAGCAGCGCGCCAACCACCGCGCCTACCTCGGCTTCATGTGGTCCCACCCGGGCAAGCAGCTGCTCTTCATGGGGCAGGAGTTCGCCCAGGGCGCCGAGTGGGACCACGAGCAGGGCCCCCAGTGGTGGGTCCTCGACGAGGGGTGGCCGGCCCACCGGGACCACCTCGGGGTGCGCCGACTCGTCCGCGACCTCAACCGCACCTACCTCGACACCCCCGCGCTGTGGGAGCTGGACACCGTCCCCGAGGGCTTCCGCTGGCTCGACGGCGGCGCCGCCGAGGACAACCTGCTCTCCTTCGTCCGGTACGCGGCCGACGGCTCGCCGCTCGTCGCGGTCTGCAACTTCTCGCCGGTCGTCCGGCACGGCCACCGGGTCGGCCTGCCCCGGCTGGCGGGCCGCGAGCAGCTGTGGGAGGAGGTGCTGAACACCGACGCCGAGGAGTACGGCGGCGGCGGCATCGGCAACTCCCACCCGGTCAAGGCCGAGCCGGTGGAGTGGGACGGCCGGCCCCGTTCCGCCGAACTGGTCCTCCCCCCGCTCGCCACCGTCTGGCTGCGCCCCGCCCGCTGAGGACCCTGGGTGCCCGCCCCGCCGGGCGGGCACCCAGGCGGGACCTCCGCCCCTTGCCGCGAGCCCGCCGCTCTGCTCGCGGACGGCCGTTCGGAGTGCGAAGGTATGGTCGATATGACCACCTTCCGAGACGACGGGACGGAGACACCCACGTGGCGCGCAGCGTGTACGTGACCGGCATCGAGCGGGGGGACGGCCGTCAGGCGGTCGAGCTCGGGGTCATGGAACTGCTCACCCGCCAGGTGGACCGGGTCGGGGTGTTCCGCCCGCTGGTCCACGCCGCCACGCCCGGGCGGCCCGGCACCGACCACGTGGTCGAGCTGCTGCGCGGCCGCTACCGGATCGACCTGCCGAGCACCGCGCTGTACGGCCTCACCTACGAGGAGGCCGCCGCGCTCCAGGCCGCCCGGGGGCAGGACGAGCTGGTCTCCACCCTGGTCGACCGCTTCCACGCGCTGGAGCGGCGCTGCCAGGCCGTCCTGGTGCTCGGCACCGACTTCGCCGACACCGGCATCCCGGACGAGCTGGCCTTCAACGCCCGGCTGGCCAACGAGTTCGGCGCCGCCGTGCTGCCGGTGGTCGGCGGGCACGGCGAGGACACCGAGACGGTGGTGGCCGAGGTCCGCAACGCCCACCGGGCGTACACCGACCTCGGCTGCGAGACCCTGGCGATGGTCGCCAACCGGGTCGCCCCGGGCATCAAGCAGCCGGTGCGGCGCGCCCTCGGCGAGAAGCTGCCGATCCCCGCCTACGTCATCCCGGAGGAGCCGGCGCTGGCCGCGCCCACCGTCGCGCAGCTCGTCGAGGCGACCGGCGCCGAGGTGCTGCTCGGGGACCCGGCCGGCCTCGCCCGGGACGTGCGCGGCTACGTCTTCGGCGGCGCCATGCTCCCCACCTTCCTGGACGCGCTGACCGAGGGCGCCCTGGTGGTCGCCCCCGGGGACCGCGCCGACCTGGTGATCGGTTCGCTGGCCGCGCACGCCGCCGGCGCCCCGCCGATCGCCGGCGTGCTGCTGACCCTCGGCCTGCACCCCGGCCCCAACGTGATGGCCCTGGCCGCCCGGCTCGCCCCCGGCACCCCGGTCGCGGTCGTCCCCGAGGGCAGCTGGCCGACCGCCGCCCACCTGACCCACATCGAGGGCAAGCTCACCGCGGCCAGCCCCCGGAAGGCCGAGATCGCCCTCGGCCTGTTCGAACTGCACGTCGACACCGACGAGTTGACCAACCGGATCGAGGTCGGCCGGTCCGAGCGGGTCACCCCGATGATGTTCGAGCACGAGCTGCTGGAACGCGCCCGGGGCGCCCGCCGGCACGTCGTGCTCCCCGAGGGCACCGAGGAGCGGGTGCTGCGCGCGGCCGAGATCCTGCTGCGCCGCAACATCTGCGACCTCACCCTGCTCGGCGACCCGGACGCGGTGCGCCGCACCGCCGCGGCCCACGGCATCGAGCTGCCGCAGGAGGAGCCCGGCGCCGACCGCGCCCAGGTCCGGATCGTCGACCCGACCACCAGCCCGCTGCGCCGCCAGTTCGCCGAGCTGTACGCGAAGCTGCGCGCCCACAAGGGGATGACCGTCGAACTGGCCCTGGACGTGGTCACCGACGTCTCGTACTTCGGCACCCTGATGGTCCAGGAGGGCATCGCGGACGGCATGGTCTCCGGCGCGGTGCACTCCACCGCCGCCACCATCCGGCCCGCCTTCGAGGTGATCAAGACCTCCCCGGGCGCCTCGATCGTCTCCTCGGTCTTCTTCATGTGCCTGGCCGACAAGGTGCTGGTGTACGGCGACTGCGCCGTCAACCCGGACCCGGACGCCCAGCAACTGGCCGACATCGCCATCCAGTCGGCCGCCACCGCCGCCCAGTTCGGCGTCGAGCCGCGGGTCGCGATGCTCTCGTACTCGACCGGCACCTCCGGCTCCGGCGCGGACGTCGACAAGGTCCGCAAGGCCACCGAGATCGTCCGCGAACTGCGGCCGGACATCCTGGTCGAGGGCCCGATCCAGTACGACGCGGCGGTGGACGCCCACGTCGCGGCCACCAAGCTGCCGGGCTCCCCCGTGGCCGGCCGGGCCACCGTGCTGATCTTCCCCGACCTCAACACCGGCAACAACACCTACAAGGCGGTCCAGCGCTCGGCCGGCGCGGTCGCGGTCGGCCCGGTGCTCCAGGGGCTGCGCAAGCCCGTCAACGACCTCTCGCGCGGGGCGCTGGTGCAGGACATCGTCAACACCGTCGCCATCACCGCCATCCAGTCGCAGGACCACAAGGGGGCCGAAAGTGAGTGAGCGGAGCGAGCGAACCGTCAACAGGTGCGTGTTTCGCGAAGCGACCGCCGGGCGCAGCGAGGTGGGCGCATGAGTGAAGGTACCCGCGTTCTGGTGCTGAACGCCGGCTCCTCGTCGGTGAAGTACCGGCTGATCGACATGCTGGACGGGGCCCGGCTGGCCTCCGGGCTGGTCGAGCGGATCGGCGAGGCCGGCGGGCGGCTGGCGCACACCCCGCGCACCGGCGGGCCGCGCGAGAGCGTCCAGCCCTTCCCCGACCACGCGGCCGCGCTCAAGGCCGTCGCCGACGAGCTGGCCGCCGACGGCCTCGGGCTGGACTCCCCCGAGCTGGCCGCGATCGGCCACCGGGTGGTGCACGGCGGCCTGCGGTTCACCGAGCCGACCGTGATCACCGACGACGTGGTCACGGAGATCCGCCGGCTGATCCCGGTCGCCCCGCTGCACAACCCCGCCAACATCACCGGCATCGAGGTGGCCCGCGCGCTGCGCCCCGACCTGCCCCAGGTGGCCGTCTTCGACACCGCCTTCCACGCCTCGATGCCCGAGTGCGCGGCCCGCTACGCGATCGACAAGGACGTCGCCGACCGGCACCGGGTGCGCCGCTACGGCTTCCACGGCACCTCGCACCAGTACGTCTCGCGGGCCACCGCCCGGCTGCTCGGCAGGGACCCGGCCGAGGTCAACGTGATCGTGCTGCACCTGGGCAACGGAGCCTCCGCCTCGGCGGTCAGCGGCGGCCGCTGCGTCGACACCTCGATGGGCCTCACCCCGCTGGAAGGGCTGGTCATGGGCACCCGGTCGGGCGACATCGACGCCGGCGTGGTGTTCCACCTGCACCGGGTCGGCGGGCTGTCCGTGGACGAGATCGACGACCTGCTCAACCGCCGCAGCGGCCTGCGCGGGCTGTGCGGCGAGAACGACATGCGCGAGATCATGCAGCGGGCGGACATCGGGGACGAGGACGCGAAGCTGGCGTTCGACGCGTACGTCCACCGGCTGCGCAAGTACATCGGCGGCTACTACGCGGTGCTCGGCCGGGTGGACGCGATCGCGTTCACCGCGGGTGTCGGGGAGAACGCCGCGCCGGTGCGCGCGGCGGCCACCGCGGGACTGGAGGAACTGGGCATCGCCGTGGATCCGGAGCTGAACTCGGTGCGGTCCGGCGAGGCCCGGATCATCTCCCCCGAGTACGCCCGGGTGACGGTCGCCGTGGTGCCCACCGACGAGGAGCTGGAGATCGCCCGACAGGCCTTCGCACTGGTGCACCGGGAACGCCGCGAGTCCGAGGACTGATACGAATCCGTCCCACTCCTCGGGACGCTTCGTCGGCGATTCCTCCCGGTACATGCCGAATGCGCTTATAACACGAACGGATAGACTGATCCATATGCGCCGAGCGAAAATTGTCTGCACCCTGGGTCCGGCGACGGACTCCTACGAACAGCTGAAGGCCATCGTCGAGGCGGGCATGAACGTCGCCCGACTGAACATGAGCCACGGCAACCACGCGGACCACGAGGAGCGGTACCGCAAGGTCCGCCAGGTCTCGGAGGACACCGGCAAGGCCATCGGCGTCCTGGCCGACCTCCAGGGTCCGAAGATCCGTCTGGCGACCTTCGCCAACGGCCCGGTGACCGTCGACAACGGCGACGAGTTCACCATCACCACCGAGGACGTCCCCGGTGACCAGCACATCTGCGGCACCACCTACAAGGGCCTGCCCGGCGACGTGAAGCCCGGCGACCCGGTCCTGATCAACGACGGCGTCATCGCCCTGGAGGTCGTCAGCGTCGACGGCCCGCGGGTGAAGACCGTGGTCATCGAGGGCGGCGTGCTCTCGAACAACAAGGGCATCAACCTGCCCGGCGCGGCCGTGAACGTGCCCGCCCTGTCCGAGAAGGACAAGGACGACCTGCGCTTCGCGCTGCGCCTGGGCGTCGACATGATCGCCCTGTCCTTCGTCCGCAACGCGGACGACATCAAGGACGTCCACGAGGTCATGGACGAGGTCGGCATCCGGGTGCCGGTCATCGCCAAGATCGAGAAGCCGCAGGCCGTCGAGGCCATGGAGGAGATCGTCCTCGCCTTCGACGCCATCATGGTCGCCCGCGGCGACCTGGCCGTGGAGTACCCGCTGGAGCGGGTCCCGCTGGTCCAGAAGCAGCTGGTCACCCTGGCCCGCCGCAACGCCAAGCCGGTCATCGTCGCCACCCAGATGATGGAGTCGATGATCCACGCCTCGCGCCCGACCCGCGCCGAGGTCTCCGACGTCGCCAACGCCATCCTGGACGGCGCCGACGCGGTCATGCTGTCCGCCGAGTCGAGCGTCGGCAAGTACCCCGTCGAGACCGTCCGCACCATGAGCCGGATCTGCGTGCGGGCCGAGGAGGAGCTGCTCTCCCAGGGCCTCCAGCCGCTCAACCCGGGCCGCAAGCCGCGCACCCAGGGCGGCTCGGTCGCCCGTGCGGCGTGCGAGCTGGGCGACTTCCTGGACGGCAAGGCACTGGTCGCCTTCACCAAGTCCGGTGACACCGCCCGCCGGCTGTCCCGCTACCGTTCGCCGATCCCGGTGATCGCCTTCACCCCGGACGCCGCCACCCGCAACCAGCTCTCGCTGAGCTGGGGCGTCGAGGCGTACGTGACCGAGCAGGTCGCCACCACCGACGCGATGGTCGCGCAGGTCGACCGGGAGCTGCTGCGGATGGGCCGGCTCGGCGAGGGCGAGACCGTCATCGTCACCGCCGGTGTCCCGGTCGGCATCCCCGGCACCACCAACATGGTGCAGGTGCACCACCTGGGCACCCGGAGCGAGTGAGCCTCCGTCAGGCCTGAACGCGTGGGGCGGTCCTCCCTCGGGAGGGCCGCCCCACGCGTTTCACTCGTCGCTGTACGGGGCGTCGTCGTTGAACAGGCGCATCCCCGGGATGTGCAGGGTGCCGCCGAACTGACCGGCCTGCTTGGCGGTGACGCCGGTCAGCTCCAGGTCCAGCGGGATCGGGACGGAGCCGATCAGGTCGTACAGCCAGCGCGGCAGGGTGTCCGGGGTGAGGGTGATCTCGCCCAGGTCGATCGGGATCGGCAGGCCGAGCACCTTGGAGAGGTGGCCGGACAGCCGCTCGACGTACATGGTGACCTGGCTGTCGCGCATGGTCGAGGTGGAGCCCGGACGGCCCTGGACGTGGAAGGTCACGCCGTTGCCCTGGAGGGTCGACATGTCGAGATTGTCGATGTCCACGCTGTCGACCACGAACTTCAGCACGCGCTTGCTGCCGGTCGGGGTCCTCACGTCGTAGACGCCGTGGAAGGCCGCGCCGTGCAGGGCGAGTCGGCTGGTCTTCAACGTCCAGTTCTGCTCCGGGACGACGTGCCCGGGGGCCGCCGCACCGGCGGTCAGGCCGCGGGTGTCCACGTCGCAGTCGGGGTTCTCGGTGGGCGTGGCGGTCGGGGAGGCGTCGGCGGAGGGCGACGCACCGGCCGAGGGCGATGCCCCGGTGGACGGCGTGGGCCCGGTGCTCGGCCTGCCGCTCGCGGTGGCGGTGGGCGAGGGCGCGTCGGCGGACGGAGTCGTCTCGGCGGTCGGCGCGGCCCCCGGGGCGGGCCGCACCGGGGTGCCGGATGCCGCGGGGGTGGCGGGCGCGGTGGTCGGCGCGGTGGCCGGCACGCCGGTCGGGATCGGACCCGGGCTCGACGGACCCTTCGGGTCGAACAGCTTGCCCAGACCGCCGAGGAGGTCGCCGACCGGCCCGGCCGGGGCCGTAGCCACGGCTACGGGCGTGCCGGTGGCCGAGGGCTCGACCGGTGCGGTGGGCTGCCGCGCGGGCGCGGTGGTCGGCACCTGGGTCGGCACCGAGGCCGGATCGGTCGACGGCCCGGTCGGGACCGGGGCGGTCGAGGCCGGACCCGACGCACCGGGCGGGCCAGGCGGCGGCTCGGGCAGTTCGCTCTTGGGCACCGGCGTCTCCAGCGGCGCCACGTCCGGCACGATGGCCGGCGCGGTGCCGCAGGGCTTGCCCGCCGCCGACTCGGCGACCGCCGGATGGGGCGTGTAGGCCGCGGCCATCAGCAGCGCGGTCGGCACCGCCGCCATCGCCAGGGCCCGGCCCCGCAGCCGGACCCGTACGGGAGTGCGCGGGGCCGCGTGCCGGCCGGAGCGCTGCGCGGGAACGGTCGTGCCGTCGGCTTGCTCGGCCGGCCCGGTCACCGCGCCTCCTCCTGGTGGACCGTGCCGACCGGCTGCGGGGCGGCGGCCCCTTCGGCGGTCGTCGGCGCGGCGGTCGTCGGCTCGGCCGTCACCCCGTCCGCCGGCTCCGGGACCGGCGCCCAGGAGACCAGCAGCCCGCCGCCGATCAGGCCGGGCAGCAGGGCCAGGCCGAAGCCGCCCAGGTTGGACATCGGCAGCGAGACCAGCGTCAGCAGGATGGTCGCGATGCCCGCGAAGACCCGGACGGCCTGCTGGAACCACCCGGCGAGGCCGAGGGCGATCATCAGCACGCCGATGAGCAGCGAACCGGCACCCGCGGTGGTCGACATCGCGATGGTCACGCTGCCGAGTTCGAGGTGCGCGTAGGGGAAGTAGAGGATCGGGACGCCGGCGGTCATGGCCAGCAGGCCGCCCCAGAAGGGCCTGGTGCGACGGAACGTGCGGAAGCCCCGCCAGACCGCCCCGAGCGGATTCTGGCGGCCGGTCCGGGTTTCGACCGTTGCGCTGGACATGGTGCGGCTCCTCGGAATCGCTACGAGGGGGAATCGACTGGCGTCGAGCCGGGAGCGGCGGAACCCGCCGCCCCCGGCCCACGAGGGACCCGTCCGTCCGGCGTGCCCGTCGGCACGCCGTCAGGCAGGGCTCAGTAGCACTCGTTGTCCGGGCCGTCGCCGTTCTTGAGCGACAGGTTCAGGCCGTTGAGCACGAACTTCCCGGCCGAGGTGGCACGGGCGGACTGCTCGACGTTGTCCAGCTTGGCCGTCTTGGCGGCCTGGGAGAAGCCGGTGGCGCCGGTCGGCAGACCCTTGCCACCGCCCGCGGCCGAGACACCCGGGTGGGGGGTCCAGCCCTGGGTCGCCGTGCCGTTGAGGGTGGAGGCGTCCTTGCCGATGTCGATCTGCTCGAAGGTCGCGTCGGCCTTCAGCGACTCCATGTCGATCAGCAGGTTGTCGGCGTGCACGGGGGTGCCGTTGCCGCCGGCCTTCAGCTGGAGGGTGATCTTGCCCAGACCGAACTTGGTCAGGTCGGTCACCACGGACTGGCACATGTTGGTGATGTCGGCCGAGTCGAACGCCGAGACGGCGACCGGGTGCAGCGTGCCGCCGGCTTCGACGTCGACGGTGCCGAACTGGGCGAAGTTCTTGCCCTCGATGTGGCTGGCCGTCACCTTGAACGCCTGGCCGGAAATGCTGAACGAGGCGGCGAGCGCGCTGTTGGCGATCGAGACGCCGACCATCGCGGTGGCCGCGACACTCGGCACCATCACCAGGGCGAAGCGCTTCCAGCGGGTCTTGCCATAGGCCTGGGACATGCGAGTCCTCCTTCTAGGACGTACATCTCCGGCTCCCCGGTGGTGTGTTCGGCACCGGTGGGGGACTGGGATGGGAGAGAGCTACGTCCTCGGTAGCGGAGAGCGCCATGGGCGTCGTCGGACCCGGGAGCGGTCCGCGGACAGCGGCCCTCCCGGCCGAGCACCGGCCGACCTTGTGGGGCGGCGGGCAGGACCGACGACATCGGCGATCACCCCCGAGCGACAACCAGCGACCGCGCAGGGCCGCGCGGCCGGTCGAAGGACAGGAACCGCCGTGGGACCGCGGATACCCCCCTGCCCTCCCTCCCGTCGGCCGGGGCCGACGGATCACCCGGTGGGGATCCCGCGCTCCGCGAGGCCGACCGGGGGTCGGCGGGTGTCGGAGTCAGGGACCGGGCGTGGCCGATCGTGCTTGAATCCCGGGCCAAGCACAAGGGGTTCCTTACTGACGGGTAATCCAACACCAGATGAAGTTGATCATGGAATCGACCCGAGTTGCACCGTGCGTGACGCCCTGGAGAGAACGCGATGGCGAAATCCGCTGGAAACGCCGACGAAACACCCGTGGGCGGTCACACGATGTGACCGCCCACGGGTGAAATCAAGATTTGATAAAGCTCTGACCCGTTGATCGGATTGTCGCCAAATCGCCCGACGACACCGCAGGTCAACGGACGTGCCAGGCGACGTGCCCGACGCGGCCGACGCGGCCTCAGAACAGCACGCGCGCCAGCGCCGTACGGGCCGCGACGACCCGCGGGTCCTCCGGGCCGATCACCTCGAACAGCTCCAGCAGGCGCACCCGGGCGGCGTTCCGGTCCTCGCCGGCCGTCCGCCCGACGGTGTCCACCAGACGCCCGAAGGCGTCCTCGACGTGACCGCCGACCAGGTCGAGGTCCGCCGCCTGGAGCTGGACCTCGACGTCCTTCGGGGAAGCCGCCGCCGCCGTCCGGACGGCCTGGAGGTCCAGGCCCTCGACCCGCTTCAGCAACTCGGCCTGGGACAGGCCCAGCCTGGCCTCGGTGTTGCCCGGCTCCTCGGCCAGCACGTTCTCGTAGGCCCGGATCGCGCCGTCCAGGTCACCGGCGTCCAGCGCGTCGTGCGCGGCGGCCAGTGCCGGGTCCTCGGGGCGCTCCGGGGCGGCGGCCGCGGCCTCGCCCGGGACGCCGGCGACGCCGCCGGCCACGCCGAAGCGCTGCTCGGCGACCAGGATCAGCTGATCCAGGATCTTGCGGATGTTGGCGGCGCTCTCCGCCCCCTGGAACAGCGGCACCAGCTGGCCGGCGACCACGGCCATCACGGCCGGGATGCCCTGGATGCCGAACTGCTGGGAGAGCAGCGGGTTGGCGTCCACGTCGATCTTGGCGAGCACGAAGCGGCCGGCGTACTCCTCGACCAGGCCCTCCAGGACCGGGCTGAGCTGCTTGCAGGGCCCGCACCACTCGGCCCAGAAGTCGATGACGACCGGCACCTCGGTGGAGCGCTGGACGACCTCGGCCTCGAAGGTGTCCTCGGTGACGTCGATGACGAGCTGGTGGCCGGACTGGGCGACGGCAGACCCGTCCGAGTCGGCGGCGGCCGCCTGACGGGCCCGCTCGGCCCGGGCCAGCTCGGCCTTCTGGGCGGCTTCGCCGGCCGCCTTCACTGCGGCGAGGTCGACCGCACCGCGCAGGGCGGCACTGTTGAGACGCGAATTCCGTGGCTGCATGGCACCATCCTCCCCCGTCCGCGCTGCTCGCGGGCACCAACCTCGGGAAAGTCGCCCCGCGCGGGCCGCGCGGTGCGGGTTCCCGGGCGCGGCGCCCCTCCCCCGGTAGCCTGGACGATTCGGCGCGGATCCCCACCCGCGCCCGCGCCACTCCCGTCCCACGGGTGCGGCGCCTGGTTGTCGCTGCTTTCGCTACGAGTCGTAGCGTAACTGGAGCCGGTGCCCCGCCCGCAAGCCCCACCGGCGGTTCGGGGACGTGACCTGCCCCACTTTCCCGGGGTGCCCGGCTGCCCGAACGGGCGAACAGTCGCTACCGTTACCAGCCCCACCCAAGTTACTTACCAGTAGATCGCAAGGAGGCCCGGTGCCGGCCGCCCAGCCCCCAGGGACCCCGGACAGCCCGGAGCGCCCGGACCGGACGAGCCCGGAGCAGACGGGTCCGTCCCCGGAGCCTGCGGGCGCCGCCCGGGCCAAGGGCCGTCCGCGCAGCGCCGCCGCCGACCGCGCGATCCTCGACGCCACCCGCGAGACCCTGGCCGAACTCGGCTGGGGCGGACTGACCATGGGCCACGTGGCGAGCCGCGCCGGAGTCGCCAAGACCACCCTCTACCGCCGCTGGCCCTCCAAGAACGAACTGGTGGTGGACGCCGTCGCCAGCCTCTTCGACGAGCTGGTGATGCCCGACCTCGGCAGCCTGCGGTCCGACATCGAGGCCGTGGTCGCCCAGTTCGCCGATCTGCTGGCCCGCCCGGAGACCCAGGCCGCGCTGCTCGCGCTGTTCGCCGAGGGCACCCGCGACCGGCAGCTGCGGCACCGGATCCGCGAGTCCATCGTGGACCCGCAGAAACGGCTGGTCCGCCAGGGCCGGGCGGCCGCCCAGGCACGCGGCGAACTGGACGCGGACACCGACGACACGGCGGCCCGCGAGGAGGTCGACATCATCTTCGACACCATCGCGGGCACCGTCGAGCACCGCGTCCTGGTCAGCGGCGAGCCGATCACCCCCGAGTGGACCCGCCGGTTCACCGACCTGCTGCTCGGGCCCCTCACCGCCGGCTGACCGGCCCCGGACACGGCGCGGCCGCCCCTCCGGAATCCCGTACGGGCGGCCGCGTGACCGGCCGGCGGCCGTCAGAACATCGCGTTCTCCTGGTACGTGCCCCACTCCTGGCGCAGTGCGTCGCAGATCTCGCCCAGCGTCGCCTCGGCGCGCACCGCGTCCAGCATCGGCGGGATCATCGACTCGCCGGAGCGCGCCGCCGCCAGCATGGCGTCCAGCCCGGCCCGGACGGCCGCCTCGTCGCGGGCCGCCTTGCGCTCGCGCAGCACCCGGACCTGCTCGCGCTCGACCTCGTGGCTGACCCGCAGGATCTCCAGCTCGGGGGTGACGCTGCGCGGGTGGCAGTTGACGCCGACCACGCGCTTGTCGCCCTTCTCCACCGACTGCTGGTACTGGAAGGCCGCCTCGGCGATCTCCCCGGTGAACCAGCCCTCCTCGATGCCGCGCAGGATGCCGGAGGTGATCGGGCCGATCTCGTGGTCCTCGCGGCCCTTGTCCAGGATGCGCTGGAAGATCGCCTCGGCCTGCTGCTCGATCCGGTCGGTCAGCGCCTCGACGTACCAGGAACCGCCCAGCGGGTCCGCCACGTTCGCGACGCCGGTCTCCTCCATCAGCACCTGCTGGGTGCGCAGGGCGATCTCGGCGGCCTGCTCGGAGGGCAGCGCCAGGGTCTCGTCCAGGGCGTTGGTGTGCAGCGAGTTGGTGCCGCCGAGCACCGCGGCCAGCGCCTCGACCGCGGTGCGGACCACGTTGTTGTACGGCTGCTGCGCGGTCAGCGAGACGCCGGCGGTCTGGGTGTGGAAGCGCAGCCACTGCGCCTTGTCGGTCTTGGCACCGAAGCGGTCGCGCATCCAGCGGGCCCAGATCCGGCGCGCGGCGCGGAACTTGGCGATCTCCTCGAAGAAGTCCAGGTGCGCGTCGAAGAAGAAGGACAGGCCGGGGGCGAAGACGTCCACGTCCAGGCCGCGGGACAGGCCCAGCTCGACGTAGCCGAAGCCGTCCGCGAGGGTGTAGGCCAGCTCCTGCGCGGCCGTCGCCCCGGCCTCGCGGATGTGGTAGCCGGAGACCGACAGCGGCTTGTAGGCGGGGATGCCCTCGGCGCAGTAGGCCATCAGGTCGCCGATCAGGCGCAGGTGCGGCTCGGGGGCGAAGAGCCACTCCTTCTGCGCGATGTACTCCTTGAAGATGTCCGTCTGGAGGGTGCCGTTGAGCACCGCCGGGTCCACGCCCTGGCGCTCGGCGGCGACCAGGTACATGCAGAACACCGGCACGGCCGGGCCGCTGATCGTCATCGAGGTGGTGACCTCGCCGAGCGGGATGCCGGCGAACAGCACCTCCATGTCGGCGGCCGAGTCGATGGCCACGCCGCAGTGGCCGACCTCGCCGAGCGACTTGGCGTCGTCCGAGTCGTAGCCCATCAGGGTGGGCATGTCGAAGGCGACCGAGAGGCCGCCGCCGCCCGCGTCCAGGATCATCCGGTAGCGCTCGTTGGTCTGCTGGGCGTTGCCGAACCCGGCGAACTGGCGGATGGTCCAGGTGCGGCCCCGGTAGCCGGTCGGGTGCAGACCGCGGGTGTACGGGTACTCGCCCGGCCAGCCGATCCGCTCGAAGCCCTCGTAGGCCTGCCCGGCGGGCGGGCCGTAGACCGGCTCGACCTCGTCGCCGGAGAGGGTGGTGAAGTCCGCGTCGCGCTTGCGGGCCTTGTCGTACCGCTGCTGCCAGCGCTGCCGGCCGCGCTCGATCTCCTCGGCGTCCATGACCTCGAACTCCGCTCCGTACGGCCGCCACGACGCGGGCGGCACAGCTAGTAGGACGTCCTACCAATTTACTCGGACGTCCTAGTAATTGTCGATGGATACCCGGTGGCGGACACGGAAGAGCGCCCCTGCCCGCGTCGGGGAGGGGCGCTCTCGAAGGCGCGGACGGCCGGGCTCAGACCCCGGCCGGCTGGCGGGCGCCGGAGCCCGCCGGGAGCTTCGCGGCGGCCTCGGCGGCCACCTTGCGCTCGAAGACGAAGGAGAGGAAGGGGATGCAACCCGCCGCCAGAGTGAGCACCAGCCGGCCCAGCGGCCACTTCAGCTTCTGCCCGAGCATGAAGGTCACCACGAAGTAGCCGATGTAGAGGTAGCCGTGCAGCATCGCGACGTACATGGTCACCTCCTTGGCGGTGTCGAAGCCGTACTTCGCGACCATGAAGCCGCAGAACACCAGGAGTGCCACACCGGTCGCGATGGCCAGGGCCCGGTACCAGCCCAGCAGGGGGGTCGCCTTCATGATCTTCCTCGCCTCGCTCGGCAGTACGGCCGGTACGCCCGGATCCGGGCACCGCTCACACGAGGGTAGCCGCCTTCACGCCCGCTCCTTCGCAGCCCCCTCGGTCGGCTCGGTGAAGTCGCCGGCCGCGACCCGCAGCGGGCGGATCAGGTCGAACACCTGGCGGCACTGCTCGGCGTCGTACTCCTCCAGGCCGAACTCCATCGCCATCAGCTCCCGGGTGGCCTCCTCGACCACCTCGCGGCCGCGCCCGGTGATCGCGGCCAGCACGCCGCGGCCGTCCAGCGGGTTGGGGCGGCGGGCGACCAGACCGGCCCGCTCCAGCCGGTCGACGGTGTTGGTGACGCTGGTGGGGTGGACCATGAGCCGCTCGCCGATCTTGGAGAGCGAGAGCTCCCCGGTCCGGCTGAAGGTCAGCAGCACCAGCGCCTCGTAGCGGGCGAAGGTCAGCCCGTACGGCTTGAGCACCGCGTCCACCCGGGACAGCAGGATCTGGTGGGCGCGCATGATCGAGGTGATCGCCGCCATCGAGGGGACCCCGCCCCAGCGGCGGGTCCACAGCTCGTCGGCGCGGGCGATCGGGTCGAAGTCGAGAGCGAGGGGCTTGGCCACCTCCTTACCGTACCGGCGGACGGGACGTGTGCTACCAGCCGTCCTGATGGTGGACAAGTGCAACACGTGGCGGGATCCCGCCAATCGGACGGCCATGTCCATACCGGGACATTGCGCCGGTGTGAACGGGCGGCAACGCACCCCCGACGCAACGGCGTTGGACCCGGACCGGCACGTCGCCGCGCCGGCAGGCCTCGGTTCGGGTGGTAACCCGCCGCAAGAGCGAGCGATTCGCCCCTTTTGTCCGCTCGTTCACAATCCCTCGTTCTGGCGGGACTTGGCCAATTGATGAGCAAGACCTGTCATTTGATTTGCTCGATTGTCATGCTTTCGATCATCCCCGTTCGGTAGCCACCACCCCCACCCACCGGTGGCGAAGCCGCTCCGAACCGCACGGGGCCCGCACGCCAGCGCCCGTTCCGCCCCTCAGGTGCCGTCCCCGGCCCCCGGAACGCCGCGCGACCGCGCCCACCGCGGTTTCCCGGAAGGACTCGTTCGTGAAGCGAAAGCTCGCCGCAGTCGCCGTACTCTCCGCCACCGCCCTGCTCACCGGCGTCGTCCAGGGCACCGCGGCCATGGCCGCCCCCGCCCCGCACACCGGTGCCGCCGTCGACCCGATAGCCCTGGCCAACGGCCAGGCCGCCAAGGTGGCGCACGCCCTGGCCCTGGGCGGCAAGGAGCAGTTGGTCGCCAAGGACGCCGTGGTGGACGCCGACGGCACCCGCCACCTGCGCTACGAGCGCACCCTCGCCGGCCTCCCCGTCCTGGGCGGCGACCTGGTGGTGCACCAGAAGGCCGACGGCTCGACCGCCTCCGTGGACAAGGCCACCGGCGCGAGCCTCGCGCTGCCGAGCCTCACCCCGAAGATCCCCGCCGACCAGGCCGCCGACCAGGCGACCGGCGCCGTGCAGTCCACCGTGGGCATCACCGCCGACAAGGACGAGGCCCCGCTGGCCGCCGTGCACCAGACCGGCAAGGCCGAGCTGGTCGTCTGGGCCGCCGACGGCAACCCGCGCCTGGCGTACCGCACCACGGTCGAGGGCGTGCGCACCGACGGCACCCCGAGCCGTCAGCTGCTGGTCACCGACGCCGCCACCGGCACGGTGCTCTCCACCCACGAGCAGGTGCAGACCGCCTCCGGCACCGGCAAGGGCGTCTTCGTCGGCTCCGTCCCGCTGACCACCACCCAGAGCGGCACCTCCTACCAGCTCAAGGACGCCACCCGCGGCGGCCAGGCCACCTACACCCTGAAGAACAAGACCTCCGGCTCGGGCACCCTGGTCGCCAACTCCACCAACAGCTTCGGCAACGGCCTGGCCTCCAACGCGGAGTCCGCCGCCGTGGACGCCCAGTACGGCGCGGCGGTGACCTGGGACTTCTACAAGAACACCTTCGGCCGCAACGGCATCAAGAACAACGGCGTCGGCGCCGCCAGCCGGGTCCACTACGGCAGCAACTACGTCAACGCCTTCTGGGACGACACCTGCTTCTGCATGACCTACGGCGACGGCGCGAGCAACACCCACCCGCTCACCGAACTCGACGTGGCCGGCCACGAGATGAGCCACGGCGTCACCTCCGCCACCGCCAACCTCAACTACTCCGGCGAGTCCGGCGGCCTCAACGAGGCCACCTCGGACATCTTCGGCACCATGGTCGAGTTCTACGCCAACCTGCCCTCCAACCCGCCGAACTACCTGATCGGCGAGCTCATCAACATCAACGGCAACGGCACCCCGCTGCGCTACATGGACAAGCCCTCCAAGGACGGCGCCTCGGCCGACTCCTGGTCCTCCACGGTCGGCAGCAAGGACGTCCACTACTCCTCGGGCGTCGCCAACCACTTCTTCTACCTGCTCGCCGAGGGCAGCGGCGCGAAGACGGTCAACGGCTTCAGCTACAACAGCCCGACCTCCAACGGCTCGTCGATCACCGGCATCGGCCGGGACAAGGCCGCGCAGATCTGGTACCGCGCGCTGACCGTCTACATGACCTCCAGCACCAACTACGCGGGCGCCCGCACCGCGACCCTGAAGGCCGCCTCCGACCTGTACGGCGCCACCAGCGCCGAGTACAGCACCGTCGCGGCCGCCTGGAGCGGGGTCAACGTCAACTGACGCACCGCACCGGCGCACCGGACGCCCGGGGCCTCCGACGGGAGGGCCCGGGCGTCCGCGCGTCCCCGCCCCGGGCACCCGCGCGACGGCCACCGGGCGCCGCCGGGTGTCGTGCGTCACAGCCGCTGTCAAGCCCGTGCGGCTGGCGGGGTCCCGCCAGGGGGACGAACCGCCGGAAAGCGGTCAACGGACGGCAACCGAACCATCCTTACCGGGATTTGGCGGTTCCTTGCCAATCCCGGGAGGCGGCCTGTCCATCCCTGCAAACGATTGTCATGCTTCTGACCAAGTCCCGTCCAACTCTTCGCCGCCCCACCCGATTCCGGCGGAGGGCAGGAACCGCACGGGACGGCACGTCCGCGCCCTACCGCCCCCAAGGCGCCAACCCCGGCGCCCCGGTACGCGGCGCACCCGCACGCACCCGCGGGTCTCGTGGAAGGAACCCCCGTACGTGAAGCGAAAGCTGACTGTCGGAGCCGTACTCTCCGCCACCGCCCTGCTGGCCGGCGTCGTCCAGATCGCCGCCGCCCCCGCCCAGGCCGCCACCCCCTCGGCCGCGCAGCAGCAGTCCGCGCTGCTCGCGCTGGCCTCCGGCCAGAGCGCCCCGGTCGCCCAGGCCCTCGCCCTCGGCGGCCAGGAGAAGCTGGTCCCCAAGGACGTCGTGGTGGACCGGGACGGCACCCGCCACCTGCGCTACGACCGGACCTACGCGGGCCTGCCGGTGGTCGGCGGCGACCTGGTCGTCCACCAGAAGGCCGACGGCGCGGTGAAGTCCGTCGACCGCGCCTTCGCCGGGCAGCTCTCGGTGCCCAGCCTGACGCCGGGCCTCGCCGCGCCCCAGGCCGCCGAGCGGGCCACCGCCGCGGTGCGGGCGACCGTCGGCCTCACCGCCGACAAGGACCAGGCGGCGCTCAGCCGGGTCGACCGCGCCGGCACCCCCGAGCTGGTCGTCTGGGCCGCCGACGGCACCCCGCGGCTCGCCCACCGCACCGTGGTCGAGGGCCAGCGGGCGGACGGCACCCCGAGCCGCCAGGAAGTGGTCACCGACGCCGCCACCGGCGCGGTGCTCTCCACCGACGAGAAGGTGCAGACCGCGACCGGCACCGGCAACGGCGTCAACGTCGGCTCCGTCACGCTGACCACCACCCAGAGCGGCACGTCCTACCAGCTCAAGGACGCCTCGCGGGGCAACCAGTCCACCACGGACCTGAAGGGCGGCACCTCGGGCAGCGGAACGCTCTTCGCCAACACCACCAACAGCTTCGGCAACGGCCTGCCGTCCAACCGCGAATCCGCGGCCGTGGACGCCCAGTACGGCGCGGCGGCCACCTGGGACTACTACAAGAACACCTTCGGCCGCAACGGCATCAAGAACAACGGCGTGGGCGCCGCGAGCCGGGTGCACTACAGCACCAACTACGTCAACGCGTTCTGGGACGACTCCTGCTTCTGCATGACCTACGGCGACGGCTCCGGCAACACCCACCCGCTGACCGCCATCGACGTCTCCGGCCACGAGATGAGCCACGGCGTCACCTCGGCGACCGCCGGCCTGATCTACTCCGGCGAGTCCGGCGGCCTCAACGAGGCCACCTCGGACATCTTCGGCACCATGGTCGAGTGGTCGGCCAACCTGGCCGCCGACCCCGGGGACTACCTGATCGGCGAGAAGCTCAACATCAACGGCAACGGCACCCCGCTGCGCTACATGGACAAGCCCTCCAAGGACGGCGCCTCGGCCGACTACTGGTCCTCGACCGTCGGCAACAAGGACGTCCACTACTCCTCGGGCGTCGCCAACCACTTCTTCTACCTGCTGGCCGAGGGCAGCGGCGCGAAGGTGATCAACGGGGTCAGCTACAACAGCCCGACCTCCAACGGCTCGACGGTCACCGGCATCGGCCGGACCAAGGCCGCCGCGATCTGGTACCGCGCGCTGACCGTCTACATGACCTCCACCACCAACTACAAGGCCGCCCGCACCGCGACCCTGAAGGCCGCCTCCGACCTGTACGGCGCCACCAGCACCGAGTACAACACCGTCGCGGCCGCCTGGAGCGGGGTCAGCGTCAACTGACCGCCGCCCGGCGCGAGCGCCGGCCCCGCCGGTAGCACCGGCACGAGCCACCACCGGTAAGAAACGGCGACAGGCTGCCACGGCCCTTTGGGAGAGGAGGC
>NZ_JBHUAF010000068.1:0-29575 GCF_042789895.1 Kitasatospora sp. NPDC056783 | reverse complement strand
CGCCCCCACCCCCGATCGGGTGAGCCCCCGGGCCCGGTGGCCGCGGGGTCCTGGACTCCGCGGCCTCCGGCGGTCCCGCGCCCTTCGGCGTTCCCCGGTTTCCCGCGCTCCCGCGGCCCCGGTGCCCGGCTCAGGGGCGCAGGCGCAGACCGCGCGGAGTGGCGTGGAATCCGGCCTCCTCCAGGGCGCGGCCGAGGGCCGAACCGAGCGCGGGCTCGCCGTTGGCGCGTTCGACCGTGACGCTGCCGAGCGCGCCCTCCCGGACGGCCGCCGCCAGCGCCCCCGCCGCCAGTGCCCGGGTGCCCTCGTCCTCCGGCCAGGCCAGCAGGGACTTGCCGCCCCGCTCGACGTACAGCGCCAGCTCACCGTCCACCAGCACCACCAGGGCGCCCGCCTTGCGGCCCGGGCGGTGGGCGGTGGACTCCTTGCCCCCGGGGGCGGTGGGCGGTTCGGGCCAGGGCAGGGCGGCGCCGTAGGCGTTGGCCGGGTCCGCGGCGGCCAGCACCAGGGCCTGGGGAGGCTCACCGGTCGGGGCCGCCGGCCACTCGGAGGCACGGGACCGCTCCAGCCGGGCGTGGACCGAGCGCAGCCGGTCGGCCGCGCCCTCCATGGCGAACTGGGCGCCGCCCAGGCCCTCGACGAAGTAGCCCCGGCGGGCCCGGCCGCGCTCCTCCATCGCGGCGAGCACCCGGTACACCCCGGCGAAGCCGCCGGGCACCCGTTCGGCCGCGACCGTGCCCCGGGTGAGCAGGCCGTGCCGGTCCAGCAGGCTCTGCGCCCGGGCGGTGGCCCGGACCGTCGGGTCGGCGGCGAAGGCGGGCAGCAGCGACCAGCGCCCGGCCACCGTCGCCGGGCCGCTGCGCGGCGCCCCGCCCACCCGGCCGAAGGGGCGCCCCGCGCCGCCGTAGCGGCCGCGCGGGGTGGACCGGGGCGCGCGGTGCGCGGTGGCGCCCGCCGTCCGGCCGGAGCCGAGCAGGGCGCGCAGCGGGGCGAGGGTGTCGTTGGTGACGTAACCGGCCCAGACCAGGTCCCAGAGTGCCTCGACCACCTCCGGTTCCGGCGTCTCCTCCGGGAGCTGCTGGACGAGTTGGCGGAAGAACAGGCCGTAGCCGCCGGCCAGCGCGGACATCAGGGCGCCGTGCACCGGGGTGAGCGCGGGCGGGACGGGATCGGGCCGCAGCAGGTGGGCGCTCTCGGTGAGGTGCAGGCTGATCCAGCCGTCTTTGCCGGGCAGCGCCCCGGCGCCGCACCAGCCGATCTCGCCGGCCGCCGTCAACTCGTCCAGCAGAGCGGGGGAGTAGTCGGCGAGCCGGGCCGGCAGGATCAGCTTCTCCAGCGCGGAGGCGGGCAGGGCGGTGCCCTGGAGCTGCTCGACCACCCGGAGCAGACCGTCCGGGCCGCGCAGCTTGTGGCCGGCCAGGTGCTGCCACTGCGGCAGGAAGGCGGCCAGGGCGCGCGGCGGGACGGGCTCGACCTCCTGGCGCAGGGCGGCCAGCGAGCGGCGGCGCAGCCGGCGGAGCACCTCGGCGTCGCACCACTCGGGGGTGAGGTGCCACTCGGGGTCGGTGGAGCTTCCCGCCGGTCTGAACTGGCCCTGGACCAGCCGGCCGGCGGCGGTCAGCCGGTGCAGGGTGCCGGTGACCACGGCGGCACCGAGGCCGTACCGGGCGGCGGCCTCGGCGGCGGTGAACGGGCCGTGGGTGCGGGCGTGGCGGGCGATCAGATCGCCCAGCGGGTCCTTGACCGGCTCGGTGAAGGCCTCCGGGACACCGACCGGCAGCGGGGTGCCGAGCGCGTCGCGCAGCCGCCCGGCGTCCTCGATCGCGGCCCAGCGCCGCTCGCCGGCGATCCGGACCTGGATCACCCGGCGGGCGGCCTCCAGCTCCAGGGCCCAGAGCGGCTCGGCGCCGCGGAGCGTCAACTCGGCCTCACTGAGCGGGCCGAGCAGGCGCAGGGCGTCCGCGACGCCCTCGGCGTCCCTGATCCGGCGCTCGGGCGTGAGGCGCTGGAGCTCGGCCTCCAGCTCGGTGAGCACCCGTGGGTCGAGCAGCTCGCTCAGCTCGGCCTGGCCGAGGAGTTCGGACAGCAGCCGGGAGTCGAGCGCGAGGGCGGCGGCGCGGCGCTCGGCGAGCGGGGAGTCGCCCTCGTAGAGGAACTGGGCGACGTAGCCGAACAGCAGCGAGCGGGCGAACGGCGAGGGCTCCGGGGTGGTGACCTCGACCAGGCGGACGGCGCGGGACTCCAGATCGGCCATCAGCCCGACCAGGCCGGGCACGTCGAAGACGTCCTGGAGACACTCCCGGACGGCCTCCAGCACGATCGGGAACGAGCCGTACTCGGAGGCGACCTCCAGCAGTTGGGCGGCGCGCTGGCGCTGCTGCCAGAGCGGGGTGCGGCGGCCGGGGCTGCGGCGGGGGAGCAGCAGGGCGCGGCCGGCGCACTCGCGGAAGCGGGAGGCGAACAGGGCGGAGCCGCCGACCTGGTCGGTGACCAGCTGCTCGATCTCGCCGGGGTCGAACAGGGCGGCGTCGGCGCCCACCGGGGCCTCGTCCGGACTCCGCTGCTCCGCGGGGCCGCTGAAGTCGAAGTCGAGGGCGAGCAGGTCGGCGTCGGGCAGGCGGAGCACGATGCCGTCGTCGGCGTGCATCACCTGCGGGTCCAGGCCGTGCTTCTCGCGCAGCCGGGCGCCGAGGGCGAGCGCCCAGGGGGCGTGCACCTGGGCGCCGAAGGGGGAGTGGATGACGATCCGCCAGTCGCCGAGCTCGTCCCGGAAGCGCTCGACCACGATGGTGCGGTCGTCCGGGAGGTGGCCGCAGGCGGTGCGCTGCTCGGCGAGGTAGTCGAGCAGGTTGGCGGCGGCCCAGTCGTCCAGGCCGGCCCGCTTGAGCCGCTCGGTGGCCTCCGCGGGCCGGAGGGCGCTCAGCTCGCGGGTGAACGCGCCGAGGGCGCGGCCGAGTTCGAGCGGGCGGCCGAGGGTGTCGCCCTTCCAGAACGGGAGCCGGCCGGGGATGCCGGGGGCGGGGGTGACCAGCACCTTGTCGTGGGTGATCTCCTCGATCCGCCAGGAGGTGGTGCCGAGGGTGAACACGTCGCCGACGCGGGACTCGTAGACCATCTCCTCGTCGAGCTCGCCGACCCGCCCACCGCCCTTCGCGCCCGCCTTCGAATCGGCCCCGGCGGCGCCGGCGATGAAGACGCCGAACAGGCCGCGGTCCGGGATGGTGCCGCCGGAGGTGACGGCCAGACGCTGGGCGCCGGGGCGGCCGGTCACCGTGCCGGCCACCCGGTCCCACACCAGGCGGGGGCGCAACTCGGCGAAGGCGTCCGAGGGGTAGCGGCCGGCCAGCATGTCGAGCACCGCGTCGAACGCGGACTGCGGGAGGGTGGCGAAGGGGGCCGCGCGGCGGACCACGGCGAGCAGTTCGTCCACCGGCCAGGTGTCCAGGGCCGTCATCGCGACCAGTTGCTGGGCGAGCACGTCCAGCGGGTTGCGTGGGACGCGCAGCGCCTCGATCCGGCCGGTCCGCATCCGTTCGGTGACCACGGCGGACTGCACGAGGTCCCCCCGGTACTTGGGGAAGAAGACGCCGGTGGAGACGGCGCCGACCTGGTGGCCGGCCCGGCCGACCCGTTGCAGGCCGGAGGCGACCGAGGGCGGGGACTCGACCTGGACGACCAGGTCGACGGCGCCCATGTCGATGCCCAGCTCCAGGCTGGAGGTGGCGACCACGGCGGGCAGCCGGCCGGCCTTCAACTCCTCCTCGACGAGCGAGCGCTGCTCCTTGGAGACGGAGCCGTGGTGGGCGCGGGCGATGACCGGGGGCGCGCCCTTGGCCGCGCCCGAACCGCCCATCAGCTGGGCCGGGGCGTGCGCCTCGGGGACGGCGGTGCCGGTGGCGCGCTCGTGGGCGATCTCGTTCAGCCGGTTGCACAGCCGTTCGGCCAGGCGGCGGGAGTTGGCGAAGACGATGGTCGAGCGGTGCGCCTCGACCAGGTCGACGATCCGCTCCTCGACGTGCGGCCAGATCGAGGCCTGCCGCTGCGGGTCGGTGCCGGCGGCGCCTCCGGTGGCCGGGGCGGCGGGCAGGTCGTCCAGGTCGGGGACGGGGACGACCACCGAGAGGTCGAAGTCCTTGGCGGCGGCCGGCTGGACCACGGCGGCGCCGCGCCGGGGGCTCAGGAAGCGGGCCACCTCCTCGACCGGGCGGACCGTCGCGGAGAGGCCGATCCGGTGGGCCGGGCGGTCCAGCAGTTCGTCCAGCCGCTCCAGGGTGAGGGCGAGGTGGGCGCCGCGCTTGGTGCCGGCGACGGCGTGCACCTCGTCCAGGATCACCGTGTCCACACCGCGCAGCGCCTCCCGGGCGGCGGAGGTGAGCAGCAGGAACAGCGACTCGGGGGTGGTGATCAGGATGTCCGGCGGGTGGGTGGCGAAACGGCGGCGATCGGCGGCCGGGGTGTCGCCGGAGCGGATGGCGACCTGGACCTCCGGCTCCGGCAGGCCGAGCCGGACGGCGGCCTGGCGCAGGCCGGCCAGCGGGGCTCGCAGGTTCCGCTCGACGTCCACCGCGAGGGCCTTGAGCGGTGAAACGTAGAGGACCCGACAGCGGCGCTTGGGCTCGGCCGGGGGCGGGGTGCTGCTGAGCCGGTCGAGGGCGGAGAGGAAGGCGGCCAGCGTCTTGCCGGAGCCGGTGGGGGCGACGACCAGGACGTCCGTGTCCCGCCGGATGGCGTGCCAGGCCTCGGCCTGGGCGGTGGTGGGGGAGGCGAAGGCACCGGTGAACCAGGCCCGGGTGGCCGGGGCGAAGCCGGCCAGGGGGTCGTCGGCGGGCGGGGTCGGGTGCTCGGGCGCCATGCCCCCATGGTGCCGGGTGGGACTGACAAGCGGGGCCGGGGGGCGTGGGCGCCGGGGGAGGGGTGCGAGCAGGAGAGGGGGTGCAAGCCGGGGGGCAGGATCGACATTCCGCTCATATCGTGAGGAACCGAGGGGCGTGATCCACCGGGAGCCGCCGATCCACCCGGGATCGGCGGTCACCCGTGACCGACCGGACCGGCGAGCGGAGGCCGAGCGATGGCGCAGGCGCACCCGTCGGGCAGGCCCGCCCGGCGCCGCCGGATCCGCGGGCCCGCGCGGGTGCTGCTCGGGATGGTGCTCACGGCGCTGGTGGCGGGCGGCGCCGTGCCGTACGTGTCCGGGCCCGGGCGGGCCTACCTCAGCTACCTGGTGCTGGCCGAGGGGGAGGACGCGGCCGGGGCGGCCCTGGCCGGGACGGAGAGCCGGGCGGTGGGCGGGCAGGTGGTCCAGGAGTACCCGCAGATCGGGGCGGCGCTGGTGTACGCGCCGACCGACTCGTTCGGCGAGCGGGTGCGGGCCCGGCCCGGGATCGCCGCCGCCGGGGTGACCAGGACCACGCCGGTGGTCGCGCCGCCGCGGGAGGTGGCGGGCGCGGGGGACTTCACGGCGGGTTCCCGGCCGGGCGGGGACGCGGCCGGCGGCGGTCGGGCCGGCGGGGACGCGGTCGGCGGTGTTCGGGCCGACCGGGGGAGAGCCGGTGACCGGGCGGACGGCGGGACCACGACGGTGCCGGACCCGGGGGAGGGCGGGGCCTGGAACCTCGCGATGCTCGGGGGCGCCGCCGCCCGGGTCGGTGACGCCGCCGCCGGGCCGGGCGCCGAGGCCCTGCGCCGGGTGCTGGTCGCGGTGCTGGACTCCGGCGTCGACGACACCCACCCGGACCTGCGCGCCGCCGTCGACCCGAAGGCCTCGGTCTCCTGCGCCGACGGCCGGCCCGACGCCCGTACCGGGGCCTGGCGGCCCGACCCGGGGGTGGGCGAGAGCGGGCACGGCACCCACGTCGCCGGGATCGTCGGTGCCGCCCGCGACGGCCGCGGCGTCACCGGGGTCGCGCCGGGCGTGCGGATCGCCGCCGTCCGGCTGCTGGGGCCGCTCGGGCAGTACTACGCGGAGAACATCGTCTGCGGCCTGCTCTGGGCCGCCGACCACGGGGCCAAGGCGATCAACAACAGCTACTTCGCCGACCCGTGGAAGTACAACTGCCCCGAGGACCCGGACCAGGCCGCGCTGATCGCCGCCGTCGGCCGGGCCACCGACTACGCCCGGCGCAAGGGGGCGGTGGTGGTGGCCTCGGCGGGCAACGACGGGCAGGACCTCGGCGCCCCGCGGACCGACGACCGCAGCCCCAACGACCGGACCTCGGGGCCGGCCCGCACCCGCTACCTGGGCACCGAGTGCGTGCGCCTCCCCGGCGAGCTGCCCGGGGTGGTGACCGTCACCGCGGTGGGCCGGGACGGGCGCCCGGTCGGCTACTCCAACTACGGGCGCGGGCGGGTCTCGCTGGCCGCGCCCGGGGGCGTCCCGGACGGCGGGCCGCAGGGGGCGATCGTCTCCGACTGGCCGGAGGGGCAGTACGCGGCGCTGGCGGGGACCTCGATGGCGGCCGCGCACGTCACCGGGGCGGTGGCGGTGGCGGCGGCGCTGCACCCGGAGCTGGGGTCGGACGGGCTGGCGGCCCTGCTGGCGGCGACGGCGACGGCCGGGTGCCCTCCCGGCCCCCACGCGTGCGGGGAGCGGCAGTACTTCGGGGCGGGGCTGCTGGCGCTGCCCCGGTGACGGGACGGGGGAGGGGAGCGGCGGGCGTGGGCGTGCCGCTCCCGGGCCCGGGATACTTGGGGGCATGAGGCTGACGGAGTTCTGGCGACGGATGTACGCGCACTTCGGGGAGACGTACGCGGAGTCGTTCGCGACCGACCACGTGATGAGCGAGCTGGGCGGGCGGACGGTGCGGCAGGCGCTGGAGGCGGGCTGGGAGGCCAAGGACGTCTGGCGCGTGGTGTGCGACACCCAGGGGATCTCCGGCGTGCTGCGCTGAGTGCCGGCCTCCGGGCGGCATGGGACAGACTGTTCGGGTGACAAACAGCGCAGAACAGAAGAATCCGGACGGATCGGTGCCGGAGGGCGACGGCACCGGCGGGGAGCCGTCCGCCGGGGAACGGACGGGCGGGAGCCCGTGGGGCGGGATGCCGCGCTGGCTGCCGCGGGCGATGGTGCTGTTCCTGGTGCTGGTCGGGGTGTTCCAGCTCGCGGACTGGGCCTTCCGGCAGCTGATCGACCTCTTCGTGATGCTGTTGGTGTCCTTCTTCCTCTCGCTGGCGCTGGAGCCGGCCGTCGACCGGATGGCGGCGCGCGGGGTGCGGCGGGGGATCGGCACCTTCCTGGTGTTCGTGGCGGTCGGGGTCGCGGTGGTGGGGTTCGTCACCGCGCTCGGCACGCTGCTGGTCGACCAGGTGGCGAAGATCGCCGGGGACCTGCCGCACCTGGTCGACAGCTTGATCGGGTGGATCAACCGGACCTTCCACCAGGACCTCTCGCTGGGCGAGTTGCAGAATCGATTGCTCAAGGACTCCGGCGCCATCGAGAGCTACATCCAGCAGGCGGCCGACAACGTCTGGGGCGTCTCCTCGACCCTGATCGGCGGACTGTTCCAGGCCTTCACGGTCGGGCTGTTCACCTTCTACTTCACCGCCGAGGGACCGCGGGTGCGCCGGACGGTCTGCTCGATGCTGCCGCCGGCCAAGCAGGCCGAGGTGCTGCGGGCCTGGGAGATCGCGCTCGCCAAGACCGGCGGCTACCTGTACTCCCGGGCGCTGCTCGCGGTGGTCTCGTCCCTCGGCCACTGGGTGATGTTCGCGCTGCTGGACCTGCCGTACGCGGCGGCGCTGGCGGTCTGGGTGGGCGTCATGTCGCAGTTCGTGCCGACCATCGGGACGTACCTGGCCGGAGCGCTGCCGGTGCTGGTGGCGCTGACGGTGGATCCGGTGGACGCGCTGTGGGTGCTGGGCTTCGTGGTGGTCTACCAGCAGGTCGAGAACTACCTGCTGCAGCCGCGGATCACCGCGCGGACGGTGGACGTGCACCCGGCGGTGGCGTTCGGCTCGGTGATCGCCGGGGCGGCGCTGCTCGGCGCGGTGGGCGCGCTGATCGCGATCCCGGCGGCGGCGACGCTCCAGGGCTTCGTGGGGACGTACGTGCGGCGGTACGAGGTGGCCACCGACCCCCGGATCGACCGGGGCGAGCAGCGGAGGGCCCGGCGGGAGCTGCGCCGGGAGGCGGCCCGGCGGCTGCGCCGGATGGTCGGCGGCGACGGGAGGTGATTCCGGGGGCGCCGCCCCGGGGTGTCCTTCGGGGTGTCCTCCGGGGCGGCGCGCGGCGCGGACGTGCGACGCTTGAATCGAACAGATGTTCTTTGTACTCTCCGGCGAGGAGTTTTCCACAGGCCGAGTCCGGTCGGTCCCGTTTGTCAGTGGGACGCGCTAGCGTCGAGGACGATGAAGCGCACAGCACAGAACCCGAGGGAAAAAGCCATGGCAGGTACGGACCGTGAGAAGGCCCTGGAGACCGCTCTCGCTCAGATCGAGCGGCAGTTCGGCAAGGGCTCGGTGATGCGCCTCGGCGAGAAGGCCAACGAGCCCGTCGAGGTGATCTCCACCGGCTCCACCGCCCTGGACGTCGCCCTCGGGGTCGGCGGCATCCCGCGTGGCCGGGTGGTCGAGATCTACGGCCCCGAGTCCTCCGGTAAGACGACCCTGACCCTGCACCTGGCCGCCAACGCCCAGAAGGCCGGCGGCACGGTCGCGTTCGTCGACGCGGAGCACGCGCTCGACCCGGAGTACGCCAAGAAGCTCGGCGTGGACACCGACGCCCTGCTGGTCAGCCAGCCGGACACCGGTGAGCAGGCGCTGGAGATCACCGACATGCTGATCCGCTCCGGCGCGATCGACCTGGTGATCATCGACTCGGTCGCGGCGCTCGTGCCGCGCGCCGAGATCGAGGGTGAGATGGGCGACTCGCACGTCGGTCTCCAGGCCCGGCTGATGAGCCAGGCGCTGCGCAAGATCGCCGGTGCGCTGAACCAGTCGAACACCACCGCGATCTTCATCAACCAGCTGCGCGAGAAGATCGGCGTGATGTTCGGTTCGCCGGAGACCACGACCGGTGGCCGGGCGCTGAAGTTCTACGCCTCGGTCCGCCTCGACATCCGCCGGATCGAGACGCTGAAGGACGGCACCGAGGCGGTCGGCAACCGCACCCGCGTCAAGGTGGTCAAGAACAAGGTCGCCGCGCCGTTCAAGCAGGCCGAGTTCGACATCCTGTACGGCGTCGGCATCAGCCGCGAGGGCGGCCTGATCGACATGGGCGTGGAGCACGGCTTCATCCGCAAGTCGGGTGCCTGGTACACCTACGAGGGCGACCAGCTCGGCCAGGGCAAGGAGAACGCCCGCAACTTCCTGAAGGACAACCCGCAGCTGGCCGACGAGATCGAGCGGAAGATCAAGGGCAAGCTCGGCATCGGCCCCAAGCTGGAGGAGCCGGCCGAGGGCGCCGAGGAGGCCGCCGCGGACGGTGCCGCCAAGCCGATCACCGCCACCGCCACCAAGACGGCCGCGGCGAAGAAGACGGCGGCTACCAAGGCCTGAGCCGTTGACGCAGTACGACACGGTGGGCGGCGGCCCGGCGGGCCCGGAGGACGACGACTACGGGCCGCCGGACTGGTTCGCCGCGGTCGCGGAAGAGCCCGAGCCCGGTCCGGAGCCGACGGTGGCCTCGGTCGAGGCGCTCGGCCTGGTCTCCGCTTCCGAGCTGCCCACCGGCCGCCGCCGACGGCGCTCGGCCCTGCTGGCCGAGCGGGCCGGGCAGGCCGGGCAGGTTGCGGAGGCCGAAGCGGCCCGGCCCGGCTCGACGCCGGCGGCCGAGGAGAGCGGCTGGGGCAGGGGCGCGGGCGAGGCGGCCGGTCACGGGGGTGCGGCCGCCTCCGCCTCCCGTCGCGGCGCTCGCCACGGCTGGGCCCGGAGCGGACGGTCCACCGGGGGAGCGTCCGAGGAGGAAGGCACCGGCCGCGCCTCCCGGCGGCAGGCCGAGGAGTCGGCCGATCCGGAGACCCGCGCCCGGGACATCTGCCTGCGGCTGCTGACCGGCGCAGCCAAGACCCGCAGGCAACTCGCCGACGCCCTGCGCAAGCGGGAGATCCCGGACGAGGTCGCCGACGCGGTGCTCACCCGGCTGGAGGAGGTCGGGCTGATCGACGACGCGGCCTTCGCCACGGCCTGGGTGGAGTCCCGGCACGCCGTCCGGGGCCTGTCCCGGCGGGCGCTGGCCCAGGAACTGCGCACCAAGGGGGTCGCCGCCGACCTGGTCGAGCAGGCCGTCGCCCAGCTGGACCACGACGACGAGACGGACGCGGCCCGGGCGCTGGTCGAGCGCAAGCTGCGGTCCACCCGAGGGCTGGACGCGCAGGTGCGCACCCGGCGGCTGGTCGGGATGCTCGCCCGGCGCGGTTACTCCGAGGGGCTGGCGTTCCGGGTGGTGCGCACGGCGTTGGAAGAGGAGTCGAGTGAACCGCGGGGTGGGGAGTAGTGGCAGTCCTGTGGGCGTTCTGGAGTGCGCCAGGTCAACTCTTGACCGTTTCGTGACCCCCACCTAGCCTCGCCTTCGGTGCCCGGGGCGCCTGCCGTGCGGCGGCCCGTGCGGCAACGGTCGTCCGCACTCTGGGCTCGTTGCGCTTCCGCTCCTCGTACGGGCAGAACGTCCTCGGGCACCTGCTGGAGTCCGCGCACCTGGCCGGGATGATGGCCGCCGAGCTCGGGGTGGACCCGGAGGGCGGCCGGCCGGGCGCGCGCAAGGAGTCGCTGGAGCTGTACGTCCGGAGGCTGGCGCGGCTGGAGGAGACCGCGCGCTCGCACGACGGGGTGGCCGAGGTGTACGCGATGCAGGCGGGACGCGAGGCCCGGGTGACGGTGGTCCGGGAGAGCCGCGCCACCGCGGTGGCCGGCTGAGCCCTGTCCGGCCGGTCCTGCCGGGCGCGATCGACCGGACAGGGCCCGACCGGGGCCGGTCAGGTCCGGGGGCCCCGGCTGGGGGAGTCCATCTGTTCGGGCGTGGGTTCGGGTCGGTCGGCCGGGTCGGCGGCCGGGTCGAGGGTGGCCGGGCCGCCGCGGGCACGGTCGGCGAGGGCGTGCAGTTCCTCGGTCACGGCGCCCTGGGTGACGCCGACCAGGTGGCCGTCCGGGCGGATCAGCAGGACGGTGTGGGGTCCGGCGCCCGGGTACTCCTCGGTGACCAGGACCTCGGCCGGGACGGGCAGGGCGGCGGCGACCTCGGCGAGGCGGGGCATCAGACCGGCGCCGAGCCAGTGCTCGGAGGACCAGACGGCGGTGCCGGGGGCGACCAGCAGCAGCAGGAAGGCGGCGCCGAGCCGGGCGTGCAGGTGGTCGGGGGTGCCGTCGTCGGCGAGCACCGGAAGGTCCGGGACGAGCACGCCGGGGGCGGTGGCGGTCAGCGACTCGCTGAGCGAGGTGGTGCCGCGCGAGCCGCGCTGCACCGGGACCCGGCCGGGGGTGGTGGCGGGCGTCGGCGGGTAGGCGGGCGCGCCGCCGAAGCGGCCGGTGCCGAGCTGGCCGTCGGCGAGCAGCGGGGCGTGCTTGCGGAAGCCGCCGACCAGCAGCGAGCGCCGGGTCTGCTGCCAGCCGCGCAGCGGGCGCAGCAGTGGCATGGACTGGTCGACGGCGCGCAGCCGGGCGCCGACCGCCCCGCGCCGCTCGGCCTCGTAGCCGTCCAGCAGCGAGCCGCCGGGCTGCGGGCCGCCGGCGTGGAGGTGCCAGGCGAGGGCGAGCCGCCAGGCCAGGTTGTCGGCGTCGCGCAGCCCGTCCGGGAGGTTCTGCATGCCGAGGGCGCCGTGCAGGTGGGCGGCGTCGCCGGCCAGGAAGCAGCGGCCGACCCGGAAGCGGGCGGCGAGGCGCTGCTGGGCGGTGTGGTCGGCGGCGGCCAGCAGTTCGAAGCGGGGCAGTTCGCCGCACCAGCCGGTGAGGGTGGAGGTGACCCGGGTGAGCAGGGTGTCGCCGGTGACGATGCCGGGCCAGGTGGCGTGCGGGTCGACCGTTTCGGTGGGGGCGGGGCGGCCGGGGGGCAGCCGCCAGTCGAGCCGCCAGACGCCGTCCGGCAGTGGACGGGCGGAGGCCTCGCGGTCGCCCCGCCACGGGGGTTCGCGGTGCAGCCGGGCGCCGTCGAAGGGCAGGTCGACCCGGACGGTGGCGATGGCGTTGCGGTCGACCGCGGGGCGGCCGGGGAAGCGGATCTTCAGGAGCTTGCGGACGGTGGATCTCGCGCCGTCGCAGCCCACCAGGTGGCTGCCGCGCCACCAGGTGGTGGAGCCGTCCTGGGTGCCGGTGGTGCGGACGCTGACGCCGTCCCGGTCCTGTTCGAGTTCGACCACCCGGTTGAGCGGGACCAGTCTGATCAGCGGGGTGCCGGTCAGCGCGTCGCGCAGCCCGCGCTGGAGGCGGTGCTGGGGCAGGTGGAAGGCGGGCGAGTCGGTGAGGTCGATCCGCAGCATCTCCTGGCGGCGCCGCCAGACGGCGAAGGAGTCCCACAGCGCGGAGTCCGAGACGGCCCGCGGGTAGCCGATCCGGGTCAGGAAGGCCGCGGTGTCGGCGCCGAGGACGAGGCTGCGCGGGCCCTCGGGGCAGAGCCCGGAGCCCTCGTCGAGCACGACGGTCGGCACCTCGTGCCGCGCCAGGGCGAGGGCCAGGGCCAGACCGACCGGTCCGGCCCCGACCACGATCACCGGGTCCATGAGGGAACCTCCGGGCACGAACCGGCCGATCGTCCGGCGTCAGTTACGGCTGCCGCATATGCCGTGTGGATGCTCCCGGGAGGTGTCACGAAGAGCAATGCAACAGTTCACCTGCGTGCCCGTCAAGCAGAAGCCGAAGTGCGCCGGTTCGCGCCGCGGCGGCCACGTGCCTCGATCCAGCGTGCGAGCGCGGTCAGCAGCAGGCACATCGCGATGTAGAGCGGGCCGATCACCAGCACCACCGGGATGTAGGGGAAGCCCGCGGCGTTGATCGGCTGGCTGGCGATCGCCTTACCGATGAACAGCAGCTCGTGGTAGGTGATGATGAAGCCGAGCGAGGTGTCCTTGAGGGTGACGACCAGCTGGCCGATCATCGTGGGCAGCATCGAGCGGACGGCCTGCGGCACCAGGATCGACGTCATCACCTGGGTCTTGCGCATGCCCAGCCCGTACGCCGCCTCGGCCTGGCCGCGCGGGACGGCGTTGACGCCGCTGCGGATGACCTCGGCCTGGACCGCCCCGTTGTAGAGGGTGAGGCCGAGCACCAGCGCCCACATCGGCTGCTGGGCGAAGAACGCGTAGTAGAGGCCGACGATCAGGATCAGCAGCGGCATCGCCCGGAAGAACTGGGTGAAGCCCACGCAGGCCCAGCGGACCGGCCGGTGGTCGGAGAGCTGGCCGGCCGCGAGCAGGGCGCCCAGGGTGAGCGAGAAGAGCGCGGCCAGCCCGAAGGCCTTCAGGGTGGACAGCAGGCCGTCCACGATCTGCTGCTGGACGAAGGTGTACTGGAAGGAGTCCCAGAGGTCCGGGTCGAACTGGCCGTTCTCGTCGAGCGCGCTGAAGACGTACCAGAGGAGGCCGGCGATCGCGAGGACGGCGAGGACGCCGAACGCGCGGTACCGGGTGCGGGCCCTGGGGCCGGGGGCGTCGTAGAGGACGCTGGCCGTGGCCTGGCGTTGGAACAAGCTCATGCGCCCACCTCGCTGCGCTCGGCAGGGGCATTCGCCCACGCACGCCGTTCGATTGTTCGCTCGCTGCGCTCGCTCATCGGGCCACCGCCAGTCGGGTTTCCAGGAAGCGGAAGAAGGTGGCGATCGTCGCGCTGATCAGCAGGTAGGCGCAGGCCACCCAGAAGAAGATGGCGAAGATCGAGTAGCCGCGCTCGGAGAAGGTCTGCTGGGCGCTGTACAGCTCGGTGACGCTGAACGCGCCGGCGATCGCCGAGTTCCTCGGCAGGGCGATGAACACGCTGCTCATCGGGCCCAGGACGGTCCGGGCGGCCTGCGGGAGGACGACCAGGGTGAGGGTCTGACCGAAGGTCATGCCGAGGCTGCGGGCGGCCTCCGCCTGGCCGAGCGGCACGGTGTTGATGCCGGAGCGGATCACCTCGCAGACGAACGAGGCGGTGTACCCGCCGAGCGCCAGCACCGCGAACACCAGGTGGCTGAAGTGCACGCCCAGTGGCGGCAGTCCGAAGGTGACGGCGAAGAACAGCAGGGTCAGCGGGGTGTTGCGGAAGAGCGTCACCCAGCCGGTGCCGAAGGCGCGCAGCACCGGCACCGGGGAGACCCGGAAGGCCGCCAGCAGGGTGCCCAGCAGCAGGGCGAGCAGCGCGCTGAGCGCGCTCACCTCGATCGTCTGCAGGAAGCCGTCTCGGAACAACGCGAAGTTGTCGTCCTCGAACAGGAACCCCATCCGGCGGCCCTCCTCTCAGTTCATGGTCGGGAAGTCGACGTGCGGCGGGCGGATCAGTAGCGGTCGAGGGCCGGGACCTCCGGCGCCGCCGAGCCGGAGGCGCCCAGGGTCGCGTCGTACGCCTTCTTCCAGTCGCCGTTGTCCTCGTGGGCCTTGAGGGCGTCGCTGATCGCGTCGCGCAGCGCCTTGTCGTCCTTGTTGAGGCCGACGCCGTAGTTCTCCTTGGTGAACGGCTTGCCGACGACCTTGAGCTTGGGGGCGTACTTGGAGGCGTAGCCCTTGAGGATCGCGTCGTCGGTGGTGACCGCGTCGACCTCGCCGGACAGCAGCTTCTCGACGCAGGCCGAGTAGGTGTCGAACTGCGTGATCTTCGGGTTGTACTGCTGGATGTTCTTGATCGAGGTCGAGCCGGTGGCGGTGCAGACGTTCTTGCCGCCGGTGCTCTCCGCGCCGGTGATCGAGGTGTTGTCGGCCTTCACCAGCAGGTCCTGGCCGGCGATGTAGTACGGGCCGGCGAAGGAGACGGACTTCTTGCGCTCGTCGTTGATGCTGTAGGTGCCGACGTAGAGGTCGATCTGGCCCTTGGAGATGGCCGGCTCGCGCTGCGAGGAGACCAGGGTCTGCCACTTGATCTGCTGCGGGCTGAAGCCGAGGTCGGCGGCGATCATCTTGGCGATCTCGATGTCGAAGCCGCTGCGGTCGCCGCTGGCGACGTCCTCCCAGCCGAGGTTCGGCTGGTCGGCCTTGGCGCCGATGATCAGCTGGCCGCGCTTCTTGGCCTCGGCGAGGACCGCGGAGTCGATCTTGACGTCGGTCTTGACCGTGTAGCTCGGCAGCGCCGGGGCGGCGGAGCCGCCGCTGCTCGCGGCGGTGGCGCCGGGCTTGCCGTCCTTGCCGCAGGCGGCGGTGGCGGTGAGCGCGACGGCACAGAGAGCGATGGCGAGGGTGCGGGAAGTCCTCATGAGGGGTGTTCTCCTGGGGGTGGGCCCCGGCGTCAACCGGGCTCTGGAGTCTGGGAGTCGTGCACGGGCAGGGCCGGGCGGCGCCGTTGCCGGTGGTGGCCCCGCCGGTCTCGAAGCGTCAGTGGTGGAGGATCTTCGAGAGGAAGTCCTTGGCGCGGTCGGAGCGCGGCGCGGTGAAGAAGGCGTCCGGGGTGTTCTGCTCGACGATCCTGCCGTCGGCCATGAACAGCACGCGGTTGGCGGCGGAGCGGGCGAAGCCCATCTCGTGGGTGACCACGACCATCGTCATGCCGTCGGCGGCCAGTTGGCGCATGACCTCCAGCACCTCGTTGACCATCTCCGGGTCCAGTGCCGAGGTGGGCTCGTCGAAGAGCATCACCTTGGGCTTCATCGCCAGCGCCCGGGCGATCGCCACGCGCTGCTGCTGGCCGCCGGAGAGCTGGGCCGGGTACTTGTCCGCCTGCGCGCCGACGCCGACCCGCTCCAGCAGCCCCCGGGCGGTCTTCTCGGCCTCCGGGCGGGGCACCTTGCGCACCTTCACCTGGCCGATGACCACGTTCTCCAGCACGGTCTTGTGCGCGAACAGGTTGAAGCTCTGGAACACCATGCCGACCTCGGCGCGCAGCCGGGCCAGCTCCTTGCCCTCGGCGGGCAGCGGCCGGCCGTCGATGGTGATCGCGCCGGAGTCGATCGTCTCCAGCCGGTTGATGGTCCGGCAGAGCGTGGACTTGCCCGAACCGGACGGGCCGATCAGCACGACCACCTCGCCCTGGGCGATCCGGAGGTCGATGTCCTGCAGCACGTGCAGCGCGCCGTAGTGCTTGTTGACGTTGCTCAGCACGACCAGCGGGGCGGCTGCGGGGGTGGAGTCCTCGACGGGGCTCTCGGTCATCGCGCCTGCTCCCTCTGTCGTCGAATGGTGCCCGAGAAGTCTCAACTTCCTTGTGGGGCAACGGTGGTGCGAATCCGGGAGCCGCGGCCGGCGGAGCCGCAGCCCCCGGTGGGCCGACCTTAGGAGCCGTGACGGTTCGCCGTCAGCCGATCTGAGCGGAACTTGAGGATCACGAAACGGCCACACGGCGCCCGCGCGCCGTTCGCGCGGGTGTCCACGGGGCATGTCACATCGGGAAACCGCTCCGGTGCACCCCGTCCCCCACGAGCCCGGAGCGCGGTCGAGCCTGGCGCCGGGCCGTTCGCTGGCCCATACTGCGCAGGACCGGCACCCGGCCGATCGGCCGGGTGATCACCGGTGATCACGTGGGGGAAGGAGGAGAACAGGATGCGACTGCTGCTCGTCGAGGACGACGAACGCGTGGCCGCCGCGCTGGTCGCGGTGCTCGGTCGGCACGGCTTCCAGGTCCGGCACGCCCGCAGCGGGCACGAGGCGCTGGACGCCCTCGTGCCGGACGGCCACGAGCCGTACCGCGTGGTGCTGCTCGACCTCGGGCTGCCCGACCGCGACGGCTTCGAGGTGTGCAGCCGGATCAGGGCCGGCAGCGGCGTGCCGGTGATCATGGTCACCGCCCGCGCCGACGTCCGCTCCCGGATCCACGGCCTCAACCTGGGCGCCGACGACTACGTCACCAAGCCCTACGACATGGGCGAACTGCTCGCCCGCATCCACGCCGTGGCCCGCCGCGGCGCCGCCCCCGCCGCGGTGCCCGCACCCGCGCCCGACACCGTGCCGCGGCAGCGCGGCCCGCTGGAGTCCCGCGGCATCCGGATCGACCGGGAACGCCGCCGGGTCAGCGTGGACGGCCGCGACGTGCCGCTCACCCGCAAGGAGTTCGACCTGCTCGCGCTGCTCGCCCAGAGCCCCGGCGTGGTCTACCGGCGCGAGCAGATCTTCAGCGAGGTCTGGCGCAGCGGCTGGGAGGGCAACGGGCGCACCCTGGAGGTGCACATCGGCTCGCTGCGCAACAAGCTGGCGCTGCCCGGCCTGGTCGAGGCCGTGCGCGGCGTCGGCTACCGGCTGATCCCGGACGGCCCCGCGGCCGACGAGGCCCCGTCCGCCCCCGCGGAGCGCTGACCGCACGTGCGCACCCGCCTGCTCGGCATCCTGATCGCCCTCATGCTCTGCGTCCTGGCCGCCCTGGGGCTGCCGCTCGCGGCGGCGGTCGCGGCGGCCGAGCAGAGCCGGGTGGTCGTCGACCGGCTCGACGACGCGGCCCGCTTCGCCCAGGACCTGCCCACCTCCGGCGCCGCCGACTCGGCGCGCAAGGGCGACCCGGAACCCGCCCCCGGCGACCTCAGCCGCCGGCACGCGATCGACGCCGAGGTCCGCCGCTACCACGACCTGTACGGCGTGCGGCTGGCCATCTTCCAGCGCGACGGCCTGCCGATCGCCGCCGCCCCCAAGGACTGGCGGGTGCCCGACGAGGGCTGGGGCTCCCAGGCCTTCCAGGAGGCGCTGGACGGGCGGCGCAGCCACAACCCGCCGCAGGTCTGGCCGTGGACGCCGGACCTGACGATCACCGTGGCCGCCCCGGTGGTGCGCGACGGCGACGTGGTCGCGGTGGTGCTGAGCGAGTCCCCGACCGGGGCGCTGCGCACCCGGGTGCTGCACAAGTGGCTGGTGATCGGCGCGGGCGAGGCCGCCGCGATGATCGTCGCCGTGCTGCTCGCCGTCCGGCTCACCGAGTGGGTGCTGCGCCCGGTGCGCACCCTGGACCGGGCCACCCACGACATCGCCACCGGTCAGATGGCCGTCCGGGTCGCCCCCGGCGGCGGACCGCCCGAACTCCAGCGGCTGGCCCGCTCGTTCAACGAGATGGCGGACCACGTGGTGCTCGCCATGGACCAGCAGAAGGCCTTTGTCGCGGACGCCTCGCACCAGCTGCGCAACCCGCTGTCGGCCCTGCTGCTGCGGGTCGAGGTGCTCGGCCTGGAACTGCCCGAGGGCCACGAGGAGGAGCTCAGCGGCGTGCGGGAGGAGGGCGTCCGGCTGGCCCGGGTGCTGGACGACCTGCTCGGGCTGGCCACCGCCGAGCACGCCCGCCCCGAACCGGAGCGCACCGACCTCGCCGAGCTCACCCTGGCCCGGGTGGACGCCTGGCGGCCGGTGGCCGAGCGGCGCGGGATCGGGCTGCGCTGGGACGGTCCGGCGCTCGCGATCGGGATGGCCGACCCGATCGGCTTCGGCTCGGCGCTGGACGCCGTGCTGGACAACGCGCTCAAGTTCGGCCCGGTCGGCAGCGAGGTGCGGCTGCGGGTCGCGGTGCGCCGCGACGAGGTCTCGGTGACCGTCGCCGACGCCGGCCCGGGCCTGACCGAGGACGAACTGTCCCGGGCCGGGGACCGGTTCTGGCGCAGCGCGCGGCACCAGAACGTGGACGGCTCGGGGCTCGGGCTGTCCATCGCCCGCACCCTGCTGGCGGCCGGCGGCGGCTCGCTCGGCTTCGCGCCGGTCAAGCCGACCGGGCTGGCCGTGACCCTGGCGGTGCCGCGGCCGGAGAGCTGACGGCCGGAGAGCTGACGGCCGGAGGGCCGGCGGTCGCTACGGCTTCACCGAGCGGTAGTAGCGCGCCGCGCCCGTGTGCAGCGGGAGCGGGTCGGTGTAGACGGCGGTGCGCAGGTCGACCAGCTGGGCGGCGTGCACCAGGGCGCCGATCTGGTCCCGGCTGTCGATCACCGCGCGGGTCATGCCCTCGACCAGGCCCGGGTCGGCGTCGGCCCGGGTGATCAGCAGGTTGGGCACGGCCACCGTGGCGACGGCGTCCTTCGGCTCGGCACCCGGGTAGGTGCCCTTGGGGATGGTGGCCGCCCGGTAGGCGTCGGTGCCGCCGCCCTCGGCCTTGTGCAGCGCCTCGGCGAGGTCGCTCAGCGGCACGATCCGCATCGGGACGTGCTCGGAGAGGTCGGTGAGCGCGCTGGTGGGCAGGCCGCCGGACCAGAAGAAGGCGTCCAGCTTGTGCTCGCGCAGCTGGTCGGCGGCGTCGCCGATGCCGGCCGAGACCGGCACGATGTCCCGGTCCGGGTCCAGCCCGGCCGCGGCCAGCAGCCGTCTGGTCACCAGGTTCACCCCGGACTGCGGCAGGCCGACGCCGACCCGCAGGCCCCTGAGATCGGCGGTGCGGCGCACCGGGGAGGAGGCCGGGACGACCAGCTGCAGGTAGTCGTCGTACAGCCGGGCGATCGCCCGCAGCCCGTCCTTGTCGGCGCCCTGGTAGTCGGCGACCGCGTCGGCGGTGGCTATCGCGAAGGTGTCCTGGCCGTTGAGCACCCGGGCGACGTTGTCCACCGAGCCCTCCGAGTTGTCCAGGGCCAGCCGAACTCCCGGCATCGTCCGGGAGACGTGGGCCTGGAGCAGCTGCCCGTACCGGTCGTAGACGCCGCGCTGCACCCCGGTGGCGAAGCGGACCTCGCCGCGCGGGTACCCGGGCGAGCGGCCGGCCGACAGCCACCAGCCGCCCAGCCCGGCGACCAGCAGCACCAGCACCAGCACCGTCCGCCACAGCGGGCTGCGGGCCGCGGTGCGGACGGCGGCGCCGAGACGGGACGGGGTGGTGGGGGTCATGAGGGGATACTGCCAGGCGCTCCGGCCGAACGGGAGTGGCAACCGGGCACGGAAGCACCGACGGCGGCCGGGGAGGCGGCGTCGGAGGCCGGCGAAGCGGCGGTGAAGTCAGGGGGAAGCTCCGGGAAAAGCGCTTCGCGGCTGCCCGTACCCTGGTCTGGTGAGCGGTGAGAGCGGATTGAAGAGCTACAAGGTCGTCACGCACGGCTGTCAGATGAACGTCCACGACTCCGAGCGGCTGTCCGGCCTGCTGGAGGACGCGGGCTACGTCAAGGCCGGGCCCGAGGGCGACCCGGACCTGGTGGTGTTCAACACCTGTGCGGTGCGCGAGAACGCCGACAACAAGCTGTACGGCAACCTCGGCCAGCTCGCGCCGGTCAAGACCCGTCACCAGGGCATGCAGATCGCCGTCGGCGGCTGCCTGGCGCAGAAGGACCGCGAGAGCATCGTCAAGCGCGCCCCCTGGGTCGACGTGGTCTTCGGCACCCACAACATCGGCCACCTGCCGGCGCTGCTGGAGCGGGCCGCGGTCGAGCGCAAGGCCCAGGTCGAGATCCTGGAGTCGCTGGAGACCTTCCCCTCCACCCTGCCGACCCGCCGCGAGTCCGCGTACGCCGCCTGGGTCGCCATCTCGGTCGGCTGCAACAACACCTGCACCTTCTGCATCGTCCCGGCGCTGCGCGGCAAGGAGGAGGACCGCCGCCCCGGCGACGTCCTCGCCGAGATCGAGGCGCTGGTGGACGAGGGCGTCATCGAGGTGACCCTGCTCGGCCAGAACGTCAACGCCTACGGCTCCGACCTGGGCGACCGCGAGGCCTTCTCCAAGCTGCTGCGCGCCGCGGGCGGGATCGAGGGCCTGGAGCGGATCCGCTTCACCTCGCCGCACCCGCGCGACTTCACCGACGACGTGATCGCCGCGATGGCCGAGACCCCGAACGTGATGCACCAGCTCCACATGCCGCTGCAGTCCGGCTCGGACCGGGTGCTCAAGGCGATGCGCCGCTCCTACCGGCAGGAGCGTTTCCTCGGGATCATCCGGAAGGTCCGCGAGGCGATGCCGGACGCGGCCATCTCCACCGACATCATCGTGGGCTTCCCGGGCGAGACCGAGGAGGACTTCGAGGAGACGATGCACGTCGTCCGCGAGGCCCGCTTCACCAACGCCTTCACCTTCCAGTACTCCAAGCGCCCCGGCACCCCGGCCGCGGAGATGGAGGACCAGGTGCCGAAGGAGGTCGTGCAGGCCCGCTACGACCGGCTGATCGCCCTCCAGGAGGAGATCTCCTGGGACGAGAACAAGAAGCAGGTCGGCCGCACCCTGGAGATCCTGGTCGCCGAGGGCGAGGGCAAGAAGGACGACGTGACCCAGCGGCTGTCCGGGCGCGCCCCCGACAACCGCCTGGTCCACTTCACGAAGCCCGCGGAGCCGGTGCGCCCGGGCGACGTGGTGACCGTCGAGATCACCTACGCCGCCCCGCACCACCTGCTCGCCGAGGGCCCGACGCTCGCGGTGCGCCGCACCCGGGCCGGTGACGCGTGGGAGAAGCGCCAGGCCAAGCCCGCCGCCAAGCCGGCCGGGGTGCTGCTCGGCCTGCCGAAGATCGGCGCCCCGGCCGAGCTGCCGCTCGCCGCGCCGGCGGGCGGGGCCTGCTGCGGCGACTGACACGCGTGCCGTGACGGCGGCCCGGCGGGAGCACCCGAGCTCCGGCCGGGCCGTCGCGCGTTCCCGGCCGGGGTCCGCGCCCGGACGTCCCGCGTCGCCCTGCGGACGCTCGTCCGAGGACAGGGCCTAGAGTGATCCACATGCTGGTAGCCGCCGCCGTGTGCCCCTGTCCGCCGCTGCTCGTCCCCGAGGTCGCCGCCGGGGCGGCGGCCGAGCTGGACGGGCTGCGGGCCGCCTGCGACGAGGCGCTGGCGGCGCTGGTCGCGGCCGGGCCGCAGCTGGTCGTGGTGGTCGGCACCGGGCCGGCGGCCGAGGTGTGGACCGAGGGCGGGGCGGGCTCCTTCCACCGCTACGGGGTGCCGCTGGTCGCCAAGCTGCCCGGCGACCGGGTCGAGGGCCCGGAACTGGCACCCTCGCTGACCGTCGGCGCCTGGCTGCTGGAGCGCGCCGGGGTGACCCTGCCGACGCACGCCTGCGCGGTGCCCGCCGACGCCCCGGCCGACCGGATGCTCGGCCTCGGCCAGGGCCTGGCCGGTCTCGCCGACCGCGTCGCCCTGCTGGTGGTCGGCGACGGCAGCGCCTGCCGCTCGGTGAAGGCGCCCGGCTACCTGGACGAGCGGGCCGAGGGCTTCGACGCCGCGCTGGCCGCCGCCCTCGGCGCGGCCGACCTGTCCGCGCTGGCCGCCCTGGACCCGGCGCTCGCCGCCGAGCTCAAGGCCGACGGCCGGGCGCCCTGGCAGGTGCTGGCCGGCGCCGCGCGGGGCGCCGGCCTCACCGGGCGACTGGGCTACCAGGACGCGCCGTACGGGGTCGGCTACTTCGTGGCGTCCTGGAGCTGAGTCCGGAACCGAGTCCGGAGCCGAGTCCGGAGCCGAGTCCGGAGCCGAGCCCTCAGGCCCGCGGGCCCTGGCCCTCCGGGCCCCCGTCCTCCGGCTTCGGCTTGTGGGCGAAGTCGTCGACCGCGCCCTTGGCCTTGCCGGTGCCCTGCTCGATCTTGTCGCTGTACTTGCCCTTGGTGGCCTTGTCGATCGCGTCGCCGGCCTTGTCCACGGCCTTCTCGATCTGGTCGCTGTGCTTGCCGGCGAACTCGCTGGCCTTGTCCTTGAGCTCCTCGGCCTTGCCCTTGAGGTTGTCCATCAGGCCCATGGCGGTCTCACCCTTCCCTGTCGTCCGTCCATCCCCGTCTCCTGCACAACGTCCGCGCCCGGCAAAGCGTTCGCAAAGCGGGGGCTCAACTGGGGAAACGGCCGGAAACGGTCCCGGGGACAGTCATATCGTCGCGCAGTCCGGGGCGAGCGGCAGCCCGGTCCCCGGCACGCGGGCGGTTTTGCGAGACTGGAGCGGTGAGCAGCTCCAGTACCCCCCGTGTCGCCCCTTCCCGAGTGGTCTGCGTCGTCGGCGCGACCGCCGCCGGCAAGTCCGACCTGGCCGTCGCCATCGCCCGCAGCCTCGACGGTGAGGTGATCAACACCGACTCGATGCAGCTGTACCGGGGCATGGACATCGGCACCGCGAAGCTCACCACGGCCGAGCGCGGCGGGGTGCCGCACCACCTGCTGGACGTCTGGGACGTCACCGAGGCCGCCAGCGTCGCCGAGTACCAGCGGCTGGCCCGGGCCGAGATCGACCGGCTGCTCGCGGCCGGGCGCACGCCCGTCCTGGTCGGCGGCTCCGGGCTGTACGTCCGGGCGGCGATCGACGAGATGGAGTTCCCGGGCACCGACCCGGCCGTGCGGGCCCGGCTGGAGGCCGAACTGGAGCAGGCCGGCCCGTACGCGCTGCACCGGCGGCTGGCCGAACTGGACCCGGCGGCCGCCGAGGCGATCCTGACCGGCAACGGGCGGCGGATCGTCCGCGCCCTGGAGGTCATCGAGATCACCGGACAGCCGTTCACCGCCAACCTGCCGAGCAACACCGCCGTGTACGACGCGGTCCAGCTCGGCGTCGCCGTGTCGCGCCCCGAACTGGACGAGCGGATCACGGTGCGGGTCGACCGGATGTGGGAGGCCGGGCTGCTGGACGAGGTGCGGGAGCTGGAGCGGACCGGGCTGCGGGAGGGGCGGACGGCCTCCCGGGCGCTCGGCTACCAGCAGGTGCTGGACCACTTCGCGGGCGAGTGCACCGAGGACGAGGCCCGGGCCGAGACGGTACGGGCCACCAAGCGCTTCGCCCGCCGTCAGGAGTCCTGGTTCCGCCGTGACGACCGGATCCACTGGCTCTCCCGACCGGCCGGAACCGACCCGGTCGAGCTGCTGGAACGGTCCCTGGAACTGATCGGACGTCAGGGAGTTCCGGCCGCGTAGCACGGGTTTTTGGCCATTCCGGCGGTGCACCTGCGCGCGCAGGCGACCGTGCAGGACCAACCGGCGGTCACGGCCCGATCACGTGATGGCCACGGATCACCCGTCGACCCCGGTCGGGCCCGGAACGCCCCTCTGGACATGCCATCATCGATGCCGTAGGGGTCGGCCGCACGGGCCGACCGTGCCCGGCCGCGAGTCCGCTCGTGTCGAACTGTCAGGGGAGGCCGCGTGTCGACGGGTACCGGCCCCGAATCCGGCCAGGGCGGAGGCGTCACCACCCCGGCCGAGGAGTTCGACGAGTCGACGATGGGTGACCTCCCCGTGCTGACCGGGCTGGACGCGCCGACCTCCTACGCGGTCGCGGCGCCCGCCCTGGACACCCGCACCCCGCCCGGCGGCGCGGTGCACGAACGGGAGATCCGCCCGCTGCGCCGACTGCGCTGGTGGCAGACGCTGCCGATCGCCCTGGTGGGTACCCTCGGCTCGCTGATGTTCGCCTTCCCGCTCGCCTTCGGCTCGGCCGGGGCGCGCGCCACCATGGTCGGGATGCTCGGGCTGCTGCTCACCGCCGCCTCGATGGGCTGGGGCGCGATGGCCGCCCGGCACGCCGGCTACAAGTGGCCGGGACTGCCGCGCCGGGGCTCCGGGCAGCGGGCCGGCTGGAAGGCGATCGCGGTCTACACCCTGATCGCGGTGGTGGCCTGCGCGCTCGCCGTCTGGCGGGTCGCCTACCTGCGCTGAGCCCGTTCCGGCGGCTCAGTACCATCGGGAGGGTGAGCGCATCCTCTCCCCAGCAGGGCGGCATCCCCTTCTTCAAGGGGCACGGCACCCAGAACGACTTCGTCATCGTCCCCGACCCGGACGGCGCCCTGGAGATCGGTCCCGAGACCGTCGCCGCGCTGTGCGACCGGCGGGCCGGCCTCGGCGGGGACGGGCTGCTGCGCGTGGTGCGCGCCGCCGCCGACCCGGCCGCCGCGGGGATGGCCGACCGGGCCGAGTGGTTCATGGACTACCGCAACTCGGACGGCAGCATCGCCGAGATGTGCGGCAACGGCCTGCGGGTCTTCGCCCGCTTCCTGGTCGAGACCGGCCTGGCCGAGCCCGGCGAGCTGGCCGTCGCCACCCGCTCCGGGGTGCTCACCGCGAGGGTCGCCGAGGCCGCCGAGGACGGCACGCCCGGCGACGTCACCATCGACATGGGCCGGGCCCGGCTGCCCGGGCCGGACGGCATCGAGGTCGCGGTCGGCGAGCGGAGCTGGCCCGCGCTGAACGTCAACATGGGCAATCCGCACGCGGTGGCCTTCGTGGAGAGCCTGGACCACGCCGGGGACCTGCTCGCCGCGCCGCTCACCAGCCCCGCGGGCGCCTACCCGGAGGGCGTCAACGTCGAATTCGTGGTGGACCGCGGGCCGCGGCACGTCGCGATGCGGGTGCACGAGCGCGGCTCCGGCGAGACCCGCTCCTGCGGCACCGGCGCCTGCGCCGTCGCGGTGGCGGCCATCCGCCGGGACGGCGCCGATCCGGCCGTCACGGGCGAGGCGGTCGCGTACACCGTGGACGTGCTGGGCGGCCGACTGGTCATCACCGAGCACCCGGACGGGCGCGTGGAGATGACCGGGCCGGCGGTGATCGTGGCGGAGGGGCGGCTGGACGGGCGCTGGTGGGAGTCGGTGCGCTGAGGCCGCTTGGGGCGGTGCGTTGAGGCCGGTGGGGTCGGTGCGCTGAGAAGGACGGCCCGGTTTGCCCATTTCGTGCGGTGGCGAATCCCCCTGATCGGGTGATGGCGTCCGCGAAGGGGGCGCAAATCGCCGTGGAACGTGGTGTGCTCTATGGCATGGACCAGCGGGTTGATAGTCCCTTGGAGGGGATGCGACAAGCCGGGCAGCCCGTGACGGGGCAGCCGACGACCGTACGGCAGGCCGGGGCCAGGCGGCCCCTCGGGGAACTCGGCCGGGCCGCCCTCGGCCGGGCCGGGCGGGCCGCCCTCCTGGCCACCGGCCGGCCACCCGTGCCGGACGCCCTGGAACCGCTCGTCCAGGTCCACCGCCGGCACCACCCGCAGGGCGACCTCGGCCTGCTCGCCCGGGCGTACCGGCTCGCCGAAGCCAGCCACCGCGGCCAGAAGCGCAAGAGCGGCGAGCCGTACATCACCCACCCGCTGGCCGTCACCATGATCCTGGCCCAACTCGGCGCCGGGACCACGACCCTGGTCGCCTCGCTGCTCCACGACACCGTCGAGGACACCGAGTTGACGCTGGACCAGGTGAGCGCCGGGTTCGGCCCCGAAGTCGCCTACCTGGTCGACGGGGTGACGAAGCTGGAGAAGGTCGACTTCGGCGCCGCCGCCGAGGCCGAGACCTTCCGCAAGATGCTGGTCGCCACCGGGGACGACGTCCGGGTGATGGTGATCAAGCTGGCCGACCGGCTGCACAACATGCGCACCATCCGGCACATGAAGCCGGCCAGCCAGGTGCGGATCGCCAAGGTCACCCGGGACGTGCTGATCCCGCTGGCCGAGCGGCTCGGCATCCAGGTGCTCAAGGCGGAGCTGGAGGACATCGTCTTCGCCACCCTGCACCCCGAGGAGCACGCCAGCACCCGCGCCCTGATGTCCGGTCACGAGGCCGAGCCGGACACCCTGCTGGAGCCCTTCGCCCGGCTGCTGGCCCGGCAGCTGGCCGAGGCCGGGGTGGCCGCCGAGGTGACGGTGCGGCCCCGGCACTGCGTCTCGCTGCACCGGGTGCTGCTGCGGCGGGCCGCTGTGCCCGGGCCGGACGGGCGGCCGCAGGCGCCGCGGCCGGCCGACTTCGGGCGGCTGCTGGTGGTGGTCGAGGAGAACGCCGACTGCTACGCGGTGCTCGGCGAACTGCACACCTGCTGGACGCCGCTGCCCGGAGAGTTCAAGGACTTCGTGGCCGCGCCCAAGTTCAACCTCTACCAGTCGCTGCACACCGCGGTGGCACTCAGCGGCGGCGCGGTGGTCGAGGTGCTGGTCCGCACCCGGCGGATGCACGAGGTGGCCGAGACCGGGGTGGTGGCGCTCGGCGACCCGACCCGGGCGGGCGCCGTCCAGGACGCCGACGAACTGGACCGCACCGACCCGGCCCGGCCGGGCTGGCTCAGCCGGCTGCTGGAGTGGCAGCAGGAGACGCCCGACCCGGACGCCTTCTGGTCCGCGCTCACCGCGGACCTGGCCGGGGACCGCGAGATCACCGTGGTGACGGAGAGCGGCGAAACGCTTCAGCTGAGGGCCGGCGCCACCTGCGTGGACGCGGCCTACCTGCTCGGCGAGGAGACCGGTCACCGGTGCATCGGCGTGCGGGTCAACGGGCGGCTCACCGCGCTGTCCACCGTGCTGGAGGACGGCGACCTGATCGAGGTGCTCACCGAGACCCTCCCGGCCGGCGGCGGGGCGCCCTCCGGCCCCGCCCCCGAGTGGCTGGCGCACGCCCGCACCCCCGCCGCCCGGCTGGCCATCGAACGCTGGCTGGCCGACCACCCGGCCCGGCAGCAGGTGGTCCGCACCGGCCCGGCCGGCGGCCAGCCCGCCCCGCCCGGCCGCCCGGCCGCCGAGCGGCGGACGGCCCCGGTCGCGGTGGCCGGACGGCCCGGGGCGTCGGTCCGGCTGGCGCGCTGCTGCACCCCGGTGCCGCCGGACGAGGTGGCCGGCTACCCGATCCGCGGCGGAACGGCGGTCGTCGTGCACCGCGCGGGCTGTCCGGCGGGGGAGCGGATGCGCGCGGACGGACGGGCCGGGCTGGAGGTCCACTGGCAGCCGGAGGGCGCGCCGGCGGGCGGGCACCGGGCGACCCTGCGCGCCGAGGCGCTGAACCGGCCGCGGCTGCTCGCCGACCTCACCGCGGCGATCTCCGGCGCGGGCGTCGGCATCGTCTCGGCCGAGGTCGAGCCGCCGCAGGAGTCCCGGGTCCGGCACACCTACACCGTCGAACTGCCCGAGCCGGCCGTGCTGCCGGTGCTGATGCGGGCGATGCTCAGGGTCTCCGGGGTGTACGACGTGAGCCGCCCGCAGGCCCCGGAGCGGCCGTAGCCGCGGTGGCCCGGGGGAAAATGGGGATGACCGGCCCGCGCCGGGCGTGCGACCATCATGGGGAATTCACGGCCGGTCCACGGCGTTCTCCGGGCACAGGAGCCCGGTCGACAGCCGGGGGCCCGAGGGGTAGCTCACCCCGCCCGGACGGTAACCGGGGCGGCAGCTGGGCAGACTCCGAACGGGACCGCAGAGGCGGCCCCCGAAGGCCACCCGTACCAGCGAGCCAAAGGACAGAATGACCTCCACGTTCGACACCCGCGACCACGCCGACGCTCCGCGCCGCCTCGACGGTCTGCGGGCGGAAGCCCTCATGGACGAGGACCTCGCGGCCATCGACGAGGACCTCGGCCACCACTACGACGGCGACCAGTACGACCGCAGCGAGCGAGCCGCCCTGCGCCGGGTCGCCGGCCTCTCCACCGAACTCGAGGACGTCACCGAGGTCGAGTACCGCCAGCTCCGCCTGGAGCGCGTGGTGCTCGTCGGCGTCTGGACGGACGGCACCCTGGAGGAGGCGGAGAACTCGATGGCCGAGCTCGCCGCGCTCGCCGAGACGGCCGGCTCCCAGGTGCTGGACGGCGTCATCCAGCGCCGTGACAAGCCCGACGCGGCCACCTACATCGGCTCCGGCAAGGCGAAGGAGCTGCGCGACATCGTCGCCTCCACCGGCGCCGACACCGTGGTCTGCGACGGTGAGCTCACCCCGGGCCAGCTGATCCACCTGGAGGACGTGGTCAAGGTCAAGGTCGTCGACCGGACGGCCCTGATCCTGGACATCTTCGCCCAGCACGCCAAGTCCCGGGAGGGCAAGGCGCAGGTCTCGCTCGCGCAGATGCAGTACATGCTGCCGCGCCTGCGCGGCTGGGGCCAGTCGCTGTCCCGGCAGATGGGTGGCGGTGGCTCCGGCTCCTCGGGCGGCGGCATGGCCACCCGTGGTCCCGGTGAGACCAAGATCGAGACCGACCGGCGCCGAATCCGCGAGAAGATGGCGAAGCTCCGCAAGGAGATCGCCGACATGAAGAAGGGCCGCGACACCAAGCGCCAGGAGCGCAGGCGCCACCAGGTGCCGTCGGTGGCCATCGCCGGGTACACCAACGCCGGCAAGTCCTCCCTGCTCAACCGGCTCACCGGTGCCGGCGTGCTGGTGGAGAACTCGCTGTTCGCCACCCTGGACCCGACGGTCCGCCGGGCCGAGACCCCGAGCGGGCGGCTGTACACCCTGGCCGACACCGTCGGCTTCGTCCGGCACCTGCCGCACCACCTGGTCGAGGCCTTCCGCTCGACCATGGAGGAGGTCGCCGACGCGGACCTCATCCTGCACGTGGTGGACGGCTCGCACCCCGAGCCGGAGACGCAGCTGGCCGCCGTCCGCGAGGTCATCGTCTCGGTGGACGCGCAGAACGTGCCGGAGATCGTGGTGATCAACAAGGCGGACGCCGCCGATCCGCACGTGCTCCAGCGCCTGCTGCGCCGCGAGCCGCACGCCATCGTGGTGTCGGCCCGCAGTGGTGCCGGCATCGAGGAGCTGCTGAAGCTCATCGACGACGAGCTGCCGCGTCCGGCGGTCGAGGTGCGGGCCCTGGTGCCCTACACCCAGGGCGCGCTGGTCTCCCGGGTGCACGCCGAGGGCGAGCTGCTCGCCACCGAGCACACCGGCGAGGGCACCCTGCTGCACGCCAAGGTGCCGGCCGATCTGGCCGCCGAGCTGGAGTACTTCGCGGTGGCCCTCCAGGGCTGAGGC
>NZ_JBHUAF010000067.1:0-29578 GCF_042789895.1 Kitasatospora sp. NPDC056783 | reverse complement strand
CGGACCGCGGCGCGGCTCTGTTCTCCGTTGCTACCGGGTGTTACCGGGTGTCAGCGGTGGTCGGTCACACCCGCTGCCAGAGCGCCGGGACGTTCGACGGCTCCCAGCCGATCTGCGCGGTGTGGCCCTGGAGGCAGCGGTAGCTGACCCCGTTGTAGGTCACCACGTCACCGGCCTGGTAGGTGGTGCCGGCCGCCCAGGTGCCACCCGGGTTCGGGGTGCCACCGCCACCGACGGCCAGGGTGTACTGGGCGGTGTGGGTGGTGGTGCCGGCGGTACCGGTCACGGTGATCTGGTAGGTCCCGGAGGCCGCCGTCGAGGAGGCCGAGAGGGTCAGCGTGGCGGACGAACCGGCCTGCACCGACGAGGGGTTGAAGCTCGCGGTGACGCCCGAGGGCAGGCCGGAGGCGGTCAGGCTGACGCTCTGCGCGGTGCCCGAGGTGACGGCGGTGTTCACCGTCGCCGTGGTCGAGGCGCCGGCCTGGACCGAGCCGGAGCCCGGGTTGAGCGAGAGCGAGAAGTCGTTGCTGCCCGGGTTGGGGTTGCCGGAGCAGGTCGGGTCACCGGCCTGGGCCGGAACACTGACCGCGTCCCAGGCGGCCTTGGTCTGGTTGAACAGGCCGCAGGTCGGGTCGAGGCTCTTGGCGGCCGTCAGAGTGGTGGTGCGGTAGCGCTTGTAGGTCATGCCGCTGGTCTTGAGCAGCATGCCGCCGTAGAAGACCTGGCCGGCCTGCTTGACACCGATGCCGGTGACGGAGGAGCTGTTGCAGGTCGGGCTGGAGGGCTTGCCGCCGCCCGGGTTGGAGCCCAGGGAGAGCAGGTAGAACCAGTGGTTCAGCGGGCCGGCGGCCGCGTGCACCTCGGTGCTGGGGATGGAGGAGGAGTAGCAGTTGGGGTTGTTGCTCACCAGCGAGGGGTTGTACATGTTACGGATCGGGCCGTTGCCGACCAGGTTGATCTGCCGTCCGACCAGGTAGTCCGGGTAGTCGTAGGGCGCGGGCTGGTTGCTGTACTCCTTGGTCAGCGCGCCGAAGATGTCGCCGGTGCCCTCGCCGAGGCCGTTCTCGTTGTTGGCGCCGCCGGGGGTGTACTGGTCGATGCCGTGGCCGAACTCGTGGCCGACCACGTCCTGGGAGCCGATCCACTCGCCGGCCTGGCTGTGGCCGATCGAGACGGAGCTGCCGTCCCAGTACGCGTTGACGTCGTTGAGGCCGACCTTGATCGGCCAGCTGCCGCCGTTGCCGTCGTGCCCGTTGCGGCCGAGCCAGTCGCGGAGCATGTTCCACTCCTGCTGGGCGGCGTACATGGCGTCGCCGCAGCCGGTCTCCTTGCTGGAGGGGCTGCCGTTGCCCCAGGAGTCGGAGCTCTTGGAGAAGACCTGGCCGGTGCTGTTGTCGGAACAGCTCAGGCCCGGGCGGCTGGGGTCGCGCAGCGAGTACGAGCCGCCGGAGTTGGTGGTGCTGATGGTGAGCGGGCCGGGGCCGTTCCACTTGCTGTTCACGGTGCCGGCGCGGGAGTCGTCGTAGCTGTCGACGATCTCGCCGGTGGTCGCGTCCACGAAGACGTGCAGCCGGCTCGGGGCGCTGCCGTCGCGCCCGGTGAGGACGGTCTCCCAGGCGAGGCGGCTGGTGTCGTCCTTGACCCGGACGACCAGGCGGCGGGACTCCACCGAGTCCACGGCGGCGAGCTTGGTGCGGGCGGTCTTCTCCGCCTTGTCGGCGCCGATCTTCGCCTTGGTGGGCGCGTTGACCGGGCCGGTGGCCGCCGACTGGAGGCCGCGGACCTTGCCCTGCCCGTCGGAGAGCACGACGGCGTCGCCGCCGACCACGGGCAGGCCGTGGTAGCTGCGCTCGTACGAGACGGAGTAGAGGCCGCCGAGGAACGGGGTGACGGCCTTGCGCTCGTACGTCTCGTCCTGGCCCTTGGCCAGCGCGTCCAGTCCGCTCGCGGCCGCGGCGTCGGCGGCGTTCACGGCGGCGGCCAGGGCGCTCGGCGCCGGGGCCGGGGCGGGAGCGGGCGCGGCGGTGGCCGGCCCGGCGGTGGCGGCGATCATGCCGGCCAACACGGTCAGGGTGGTCGCAGCGGTCAGCAACCGGCCGGCGGAAACTCTGTGTTGCATCGAGGCTCCTTGCATGTGGGGGTTCCTCGACGCGGACGGCATGGCTGGTGGCACACCGCAGGGCCGTGTTGTGGGGACGGCCGTGCGGGCCGTCCGCGCTCGGGTTCCCGAAGATTCACATGACGTCATGACCGGGTCAATGGTTTGGACCTGTGGGGCCCGGGGTTGGCAAGTTCTGTCAAGTCCGCAGAGTCGGCTCCGCGCCGAGCTGGGCTTTCCTTCGAGTGGTTGAGACCATGTCCGGAAGTGGTCGAGACCATCTTCCGGTTGAGACCGCGTCAGGGGTGAGGCTCGACGGCCCGGCATCGGCACGGAGTGAACAGCCGCGCGGACGGAGCGTCATCCCGCCGTCCGGCAAGGCGATCAACCTATCCGTGGCACCGCGAGGGCGCTAAGCTGCGGGCTTCCGAGCCGGCACCTGACAGTCCGCGCCCGGCTGGCGCCTCGGGCAGCCCCTCACCCGGATCCCGCCAGCCCCCGGTGCGTCCCGTCCTCTTCGGTGCCGGCGACTGTGAAGGGATCTGAAGGAGGGGCGGATGGAGTCGCATTTCGCACGGGCGGTGCGGTCGGGCAGACGCCGGACCGAGGCTTTCTCCCGCGGCTACCGGCGGGTGGCCCCCGCGGTCCTGCGGATCAGCGTCGGACTGGTGTACCTCTGGTTCGGGCTGCTCAAGTTCGTCCCCGGGGCCAGCCCCGCGGAGGACCTCGCCACCCGCTGCATGAGCGTGATGACCTTCGACCTGGTGCCACCCGGCGTCTCACGGCCGCTGCTGGCGCTCATGGAGGTCCTCATCGGGGCCGGCCTGGTCACCGGGCTGCTGCTGCCCCTCACCCTGGCCGTGTTCTTCGTGCACATGGCCGGAGTGTTCGCGACGCTCGTCCTGCTGCCGGACGACGTGTGGGTGGACGGTGTCCCGCCCGTCCCGACGATGGACGGGCAGTACATCCTCAAGAACCTCGTGCTGATCGCGGCCTGTCTGGCCGTCGCCACCCGGGGAGCGGAGCGGGCCGAGTCCGTCGAGCACACCGGACCGGCGCCCGACGCACCCGCCCTCCCGGCGGCCACCACGGCCCCCGGCCTGGCACCCGACCCGGCGCGAGCGCCCGTCGGGCAGCGGCTGACGGCCGGCCCCCGCCCGTCACCGTAGAGCGGCCCGGGCGGGGCCGGAGCGGCTACTTGACGGTCTTCGCCAGCGGCACCGCCAGCTGCATGAGGTTCGGCAGCCGGCCCAGGATGTCGTCGCCACTGAGGAACAGCGCCTTGTCGCCGATCCGGGTCACCACGATCTCCGAGGTGCGGTACGGGCCCGTGGGCACCCTCCTCATGTCGAAGGCCTCGTCACCGAGCCCCGGCACGGGCCGCAACGTCACGGTCATCGGGATCGGGGCGCCGTCCACGCTCTTGCCGGTGAAGGTCTTGCAGCGCTCCGCGTACGCCCGCAGGTCGGTGAGCAACTGGGCCGCGTCGCCGGGGCGGTAGGCGCCCAGGTAGACCTGGACCGCGTGCTCGCCGTCGTAGACCTCGTTCATCGCGCCCGAGACGTTGTAGCCCTGGGAGAAGATGGTCCCGGCGAGCCGCATCTGGTTGCACGGCTCCTTGATCTGCGGCGGGTCGGCCCGGTACCCGTTGATGGCGGTGCCGGTGTCGTGCTCGCTGCCGTCCCCCTTGATCGTCCACCCGGCGGGCAGGATCGCGGCCGTCGGCAGGAACGCGCTCAGCTCGATCCCGGTGGGCGGCGGCGGGCCGGTCGGCGTGCTGCCGGGGGTGCCAAACGCCGGTTCGCCGGAGACCGGGAGCGTCGGTGCGGCCGCCGGGCCGGTACCCGCGGAGGCGCTCGGGGTGGCCGCCGGGGAGGTGGCATCGGCCGCCGCCGCGGTCGGCAGGCCGTAGATCGACCCGGAGCCGGAGGAGCATCCCGTGACAGCGGCCACGGCCATCGCCGCCGCACCCACCGCGAGCGGAATCCTGCCGGTGGATCGGACCATGGACACAAGGACCCCCGCGGGTTCGTAACCGGATGCAGTGTTTCGTGCACGGGAGCGCCACTCCCGGAAGCGACCATACCGTCGGCCCGGGACGGAGCCCAACTGGGCCACCATTCACTTGTCTTGACGGTTCGCCACCTGGCGTCCGACCACCTCCGGCCGGCCGTGCGCACGGTGGGTATCGTGCCCGATCCACCCGGCCGGTGACATGAGTATTCGTACTCAACCCGGCTTCCCGCTCCACCGCGGCCGCTGTCAGCCGGACGGCTTCGCGAACGCCGGCCGCACGAGGACGGCGAGCAGGGCCAGCACCGCCGCCGCGAAGAGCGTGAACAGGTACTCCCCCGACAGCAGGCCATAACCGAGCAGCATGACCTGCACCACTCCCGCCCCGACCAGGGCGGAGGAACCACGGGGCGCCTCGCACGGCCGCCGCATCGCCCACAGGCCCAGAGCGGCCCAGCCGTTGACCCCGACCATGAAGATGCCCGTGAACAGGAACCCGTACGGCACGTAGCGCGGCGTGGGCGCCACCTCATCCTCGAAAGCGATGCCGCCCGCGAGCAGCGGCATGGCAATGCAGAAGAAGAGAACGATCGCGATCGTCTCCAGCAGAATCAGAGCCGTCGCACCCAGCAGGGCGGCGGTGGAGAAGCGAGTCATCGCGCCTTCCGAACGTTGCGGTCGGACCGACCGCCGACCGACATGTCAGTTCCTTCACTCGGAAGATCCGCCCACCGCCGTCGGCCGCGAGCTGGAGAGAAACGTACCATTTGCCCACATTTTAGAGTCTCTAGATTCTCAAATGAGTATTCCTTTACCTTCATAAAATTCTACGGGCACTCAAATCCCTGTCAACGCCCCGCCCGCCCGGGAGCGTCAGCGGTGCTACCAGAGCACGTCCTACTTTCAGTAGGAAGAGTCCGTGCGACCCAGGCCTGGCGCTCCACAGTCGAATGGGGTCCGGCTCCGGACAGGCGTCGGACCCCGTCCCCATTCCCCCCCCCCACCCCCGGGAACGGGCGGACCGGTCCCCTCCGCTCACGGCTCGTCGGGCCCGAAGACGGCCGGGCCGAGGTCAGCCGGGACCTGGGCCTCGGCGAGGGCTGCCGCCTCGGCCGCCGACCCGACCTCGGCGATCAGGTCGCCGGCTCCCTCGCAGTCCAGGGTGCGCTGCACGCGGTACGTGCCGCTGCCACGGCCCGGGACGATGACGACCGCCGGCCCGAGCACGTGGCCGACGCTGGGCCGGAAGCCGAGCCGCCGCATGCTGTCGAACGGGAGCAGTCGTCGCAGTCTCGGTCGCCCGTGCGCCGCCTCCACTGCCGCCCCGAACTCCGGGAACCCGTCGGCCTCCTCGTGGCCCTGCTCCCTGAGCTGCCGCCATGCGACGTCGACCGCGTCGGCCGGGTTCCGGTCCGCCGCCTCCGCGAACTCGCCGTATTCCAGCCAGGGCAGCAGCTCGCGCATCGCGGGCAGGCTCTCCCCCCTCCCCCAGGCCACGCCCGCCCGGACGATGTCCGCGAGGTCGGCGGTACCGCCGGCGATCATCGCCAGGCCCCGGCTCCAGCCGTCGACGCCGAAGAAGCGCCAGCCGCTCTCGACGTAGACCAGGAGCGGCTCCCGCCCGAGGGCAGGGGCGGCGATGGCCGCCGTGTCGTCCGTGTCGTCCGGCACCACCGTGATGTCCAGGCCCAGCCGGGCGGCCGTCCGCTCCAGCGCGCCGGCGAGGCTTCCGGCGGCGATGACCTCGGGATAGAACTCGGGCTCCATTCCGCCAGTATGGCGATACGACGGTCACGGATCGTGAGAAGGTGCCGCCATGACGATCGGCAGGAAGCGGCCTGTCGGAGCCCGCCCGTGGTCAGCCCCACCCGGCCAGGACCAGGCCGAGATCGTCCACCCTCCACCCGTCGATCACGCAGTCGCCCGTTTCAAGACCGGACAGCGCAGAGGTCAGGTCCCAGGACACCGAGGCCGAGAACGCGCCATCGACCACCACATCGGCCTGAAGGTCCTCCAGCCCGTCTCCCCTGGAGTCGCCGCGTGTCAGCGACACCCACAGGCTGCCCTCGAACACTCCGCCGGCGGTGAACTCGATCCGCTGCCCGTCCCGGTGGAAGTCGAGCGATTCCAGCTCGATGACGAACCAGTCGCTGACGGGCGAGCCGGCAGAGATCGGATTGTCCAGGTGCAGGTACTCGAAGTGCTCCACCACTCGCGTTCGCACCTGCCGCAGCAGTCGCACGACGGGTTCCCGAAGAACGGATCCGAGTTCCACAGCACACACCTCTTCGAGAAGGGCCGCTGTCGTCCGCCCCCGCTCGTCGAGGGAGACGATGATCCCTTGCTCGGAACCGAACTCGTCGACCTCGACCTCGAGACGGTTGAACGACCGGTAGTCCGCCCGACCGTCACCGATCATCGAAAGGATCTGAACGACCGCAGGAGCGTGGTCCAGGAACTCCTGACGAGCGTCAGCTCGGCTCAAGTCCGCCTTGACGACCTGCAAGAGGTGCTCGGCGACCTTGCCGGAACGGCCGAACGCCTGCACGCGTGCGACGACGGCGGAGCGGCGCCTGGCCGCCTTGTCCAGCTGGCTCAAGTAGACCGGCGCATCGTAGGTGGTGCTGCCCTTGCCCCCCGGCCCATTGCAGGATGCGCAGCTCGGCGCGAGGTTGTGAGGGTCGTGGAGATCGAAGCTCCCCGGCAGGCCGAAGTGCCTCTTGAGATTCGACAACTCGTCGTCGGTGACGTCCTTCGGGATGATGTGGTCGATCTGGCAGTCGGCGAACTTCACCGGCTCTCTGCACCAGTAACACTTCAGCTTCCACACCTGCCACAGCGCCATCCTCAGCACGGCGTTGTCGCCCTCGCCGTAGCGAACACTGTTCCCACTGCGCATCAGCGGCCCCCTCCGGTGACTCCGTTCGCCACCGGTTGTATCGCAGCTCGCACGGTGCCGCTGCGGCTTTCGGCAACCTCGTCGCCGACGGACCGCGCCACGGGTACTCGGGAGCGGTTGGGACCCGAGGTCGCGATCGCCGGGCCCCGCCCTCGACTCCGGCCGGGCGGGAGCGGGTCCTACGATCGGGCCATGACGAGCACTCCGGAGTCCTGGACCATTCGCCACTTCTCCCAGGCCAATCCCGCGGGCCCGGGCTGTGACAGCGTGCCCGCGCTCCTGCGGAGGCTGGCCGATTCGATCGAGGCGTTGGGCCCCGTCGAAGTCCAGGATGTCGTCTTCGAGTCGGAGACGACCGAGCACGGGCCCTGGCGGTCGGGGACGGTCTACTTCCACCTGCCCGAGGACGGCTGAGCACGGCTCCGGCGCTCACGAGCGGAGCCGGACCACGAGGGGCGCGGGCGGCCGTTCGCCGACGGTGGCCACAACGGCACCGCCTGGCAGTTCCGGGCTGCCGTCCGACAGCGGCAGCCCGGAAGCCTTCGAACGGCGCCGCTCGGCGGCATCATCCGCCCCCGGCGCCCTCGGACGTCGTTCAGGAACGATCAGGACTTCGACGGTTTGTCGTGGCACCCGATCTGCTGCGGCTTCGGCTGAAACTGCTTCCACCGGTCCCCGTCCTTCAACTCCGGGAATGCCGCAGTGAGGTCGTTCTGCCAGTCGCTGCTGGTGACGTATTCGACGATCTTGGCCGCCAGCTCCTCGCAGTCCCCGGGGTGCTTCTTGGAGATCCCGACGCCGTAGTTGTTGGGCGACCCTATGGTGACCGTGGAGACCTCCAGGCTCGAATCCTGGTGGGCGAACCCGTAGAGGATGAGCTGGTCGGTGGAGACCGCGACGACTTCGCGCGATTTGAGCTTGTTGATGCAGTCCTGGGCGTCGTTCCCCGGGATGCGGTGGATCTGAGGGTACTGGTCCTTCAGCACGGTTTCCGACGTGGTGCCGGCCCAGGCGCAGACGGACTTCCCGTTGAAGTCCTCGGCGGACTTGTACGAGGACTCCCCCTTGCGGAGCAGGAACCCCTGCTTGGTGGAGAGGTACGGACCGGCGAAGTTGATGTCGGCCAGCCGCCCGTCATCGATGGAGAAGGTCGCGACCACCAGATCGACGCGATTCTCCAGGAGCGCCGCCACGCGATCGTCGGAGGACACGTCGTTGAAGGCGATCTGCTTGGGGGTGATGCCCTCCGCTTTGGTGAAGTGGTAGGCGACCTGGAGGTCGAATCCGGTGTGTACGTAGTGGTCCACCACGCTGGTGCCGGGCTGGTCGTTCTTCATCCCGATGACCAATCGGTCCTGCTTGAAGATCGAAAGGTCCGACCCGTCGTGGTCACTGGCGCAGGCGCTCGCCAGCAGGACCGACGCGACGGAGAGTGCCACGACCGCACGGCCTCGGTGGGGAATGGACATGTGACCCTCATCAACTGTTTCGTAGGACGGCGTTGCTGACGTCGACATCGATCTCACAACCGTCGTCGACATCGACCGTGAACGTCAGACCGAGCGATGTCACCCCGGGATTCAGCCGGATCCTCGCCGTCCGCGGCCCCAGCTCTTCGACGGCCCCACCGGAGGCGGCGACCCCGATCCTCGCCCCGGGCACACACCACTGGCTCGAGTAGTGCTCCTCGAGGTGGAAATCGATCGTCAGGGACGGCCGTTGGGCGGGGATGAGTACGGTGACGTCCCTTCGGTCCGCCTTGCCCATCGGCTGGGAGGCGACCTGGCGGAACTGCTCGGTGACGGAGAGATCGCCGTGGTCCCGCACCCAGGAGAACCCCCACCAACTCGCGGCGACCAGCAGGGCGGTCACACCCGCGAAGATCGCGGGAGGCCTCCTGATGGTGCTGCCGATGCTCTCGCCGGGCGCCCCCGGCGACGCGGACAGGGCGACGGTCAGCCCGGTGGCAAGCGCCACGACGGCGGGGGCCAGGTAGAAGGCCCGCTGCCAGTCGCTGCTTTCCGGGTGGCCGACGGTCGCCGCCACCAGGCTCGCGAGGGCGATGAGGATCCAGACCCAGCGGCCGTGGCCGGTGAGGCTGATGCGGATGATCCGGTAGTCGCCGCCGACGGCAGTCCCTCCGTCACGGGCCGACACGTTCCGCAGCGATGTCATGGCACCGCCTCCTCCCGAGGACTTCCCGCGCCGCGTCCACGGTCGGGTCACGGCGTGCGCCTCGTGGGGTCGACCCCGTCGATCCGGCCCCCGCTGCTCACCGACCCCTGCCCCCTGGCGGTCACCTCGATCGTCTCGTTCTGCGGCCGCTCACGATCGGCTCGACGGCCACGACGCCACTGACCGGCTCCGCCGGCACCGGCGCCGATACCGTCTGCGGCCGCCATACCGCCGTCCTCCGCGGTGACCCGCACCTCTCGGCGGCTCCCCCCGCCGGCGGAGGACCCCGGCGCCGCCTGCCCGCTGCCGCCGCTCGGCGCTCCGCTGCCCGAGCCCTGCAACAGCCCGCGGAGCGTGACCGCGAAGCCGAACAGCGCGATCACCCCACCGCCGATGCTCGCGAACTTCTCCGCCGTGTCGAGGTCCACCAGGACCGCCACCGCGACCAGCCCGATCCCGGCCGCCGCACACAGCGCGGCCGCCACCCACCAAGCCCAGCGGTTCGCCATGCGTCCACCCCCCTTGTCAACCAGTCAACTGGTAAATTTCCCACCGGAGTTGCCCCCGTGACCGGATTTTGCTAGTAGGTCAATTGGCTCGATCCGGGATGCCCCAAACCTCCCGCGCCCAGGCGTTACACGATCCTGAACGACCAGTCGGCGCACCTGTCGGCGCCCATGAAGGGGCGAGCGCCCCCCACTGCCGTCAGCGACCCCGGGCGCGATCCGGCCGGTTCGTCGCCGGAAGGTTTGGCCGACGTCGGACTCACGAAGCAGGCGCCCCACTCGTCGACCGCGCCAGGTGACGAACGGTCACGCACCCCCTCCCGCCCGCGAACTCCGCGGAGGATCCGCCGCGCGGTGCGACGCGCCCCCACACCCCGGGGATCCCCCGGCCGGCCTTGACACCTCCCCACCCTCAAGACCATGATTCCATTAATTGACTAGTGGAATTGAGGGTGTGTGCATGACCGACGCATTCGCTCCGCGCAGCTCGCCCGACGCCTGGGCCCTGGAGGCCCGGGGCCTCGGGAAGCGCTACCGACGCGGCTGGGCGCTGCGCGACTGCTCGTTCCGGCTGCCGGCCGGGCGCATCTGCGGGCTGGTCGGCCCCAACGGGGCGGGCAAGAGCACACTGCTGGGGCTCGCCACCCAGCAACTGCGGCCGACGGAAGGCGAACTGCTGGTCTTCGGGGTCCCGGCGGGCGACGGAACCGCGAGGCCGAGGACCGCGTTCCTCGGCCAGGACAAACCGCTGTTCAAGGGGTTCACCGTGGCGGAGACCCTGCGCCTGGGCGCCGAGCTCAACCCCGCCTGGGACATGGCCTCCGCCGAGCGGATCGTCCGCTCCGGCCAAGTGCCGATGGACGCCCGGATCGGCGCCCTCTCGGGCGGCCAGCACACCCGCGTCGCTTTCGCGCTCGCCTTCGGCAAGCGGCCCGACCTGCTGATGCTGGACGAGCCGATGGCCGACCTCGATCCCCTGGCCCGCCACGACCTGAGCGCCCTGCTGATGGCGGAGGCCGCCGAACGCGGCATCACCGTCGTGATGTCCTCGCACCTGCTGGCCGAACTGGAGGACATGTGCGACTACCTGCTGGTCCTCGCCGGGGGCCGGGTCCGGCTGGCGGGTGACGCCGAGGACCTCGTCCCGGCCCACGCGCTGGTGACGGGACTGGTCACCGACGGGGACCCACTCGCCCCACTGGCCCCGCACACCGTCGTCGAACACCGCGCCCAGGGGCGGCAGTTCCAGGCGCTGATCCGCCCCAACGGCCCGCTGCGCCCCGAGTGGGAGGTCGTCGAACCGACCCTGGAGGAAGTACTGCTGGCACACCTGCGCTCGCCGGACGCGCCCGCCCTGTACACACCCGGCGCCCGTCACGAGGCCGAAGGGACCCCCGCCCGATGAGCACCACCCTGACCGACCCGCCCCGGACGGCCGCCGAACGGCCCCGACGCCGCCTGCTGGGCGGGCTGACCTGGCTCGTCCTGCGCCAGCACCGGGCGGCGCTGCTCACCGCGGCGGCCGCCGTCGTACTCGGCTCCGCCTGGATCGTCTACCAGCGCGACCGCCTGGCCGACACCCTCGCCGCGCTCGGCTGGCCGGACAAGCAACCGCCGATGCCGGTACCCGGCTGGGGGAGCGTCGACCTGACGATCACCGCCCTGGGCATGCTCCCGGTCCTCCTCGCCGTCTTCCTCGGCGCCCCGCTGATCGCGGGCGACCAGGAACGCGGCACCCTGCAACTGGTCACCACCCAGTCGGTGTCCCGCCGCCGGTGGATCACCGCCAAGCTCGCCTGGTGCTACGCGGCGGCGCTGCTGACCGGCGCGGTGCTCTCGGCGTTCTTCACCTGGTGGTGGAAGCCCTACCGTTCGCTGTTCCCGCTCCGGTGGTACGACGGGGCCGTGTTCGACCACACCGGCCCGATGCTCCCCGCCCTGTGCCTCTTCCTCACCGCCGCCGGGATCGCCATCGGCATGCTGGTGCGCCGGCTCCTCCCGGCGATGGCCGTCACGTTCGCCTTCTCCATCGCCGTCCGGATCGTCTGGGGAGAGCTGCGGGCGCACCTCGCGCCGTCACGGATGTTCAGCCACCCGTACGGCGGCGGCATCTACGAACAGCTGAAGGACCCGTACGAACTGGACCGCTGGATCGGCTCCGCCGACGGCCGCCTCTACGGCTGGGGAACCTGCGCCGAGTCGACGGAGGCGGCGTCGGACGCCTGCCTGAAGGAGCACGGGATCGTCAACGACGTCATCGAGTACCTCGGCTTCGACCAGATGCCGACGATGCAGTGGACCGGGGCGGGCATCCTGCTCGCGGCCACGGCGGTCATCACCGTCGGCACGGTGTGGTGGGCGTCCAGGAAGCTGTAGGGCCACGACACCGTGCATGACACGCGTATCGTTTCGGCAGTACGAGACAGGGGGTGAGAAGAGTGGTCATGTTCCGCATCAACAAGCGCAGCGGGGTGGCGACGTACCTCCAGATCGTGCGGCAGGTGGAACAGGCGCTGCGGATGGGCGCCCTGGAACCCGGGGACCGGCTGCCGACGGCCGCCCAGGTCGCGGCGGACACCAAGGTCAACCCGAACACGACCCTCAAGGCGTACCGGGAGCTGGAGCGCGCGGGGCTCGCCGAGGTCAGGCAGGGCGCGGGCACCTTCATCACCCGCTCCCTGGCGCCCGCGCAGGAGGGCCCCGCCTCGCCGCTGCGGGCCTCGCTGGCCGCGTGGATGGACGAGGCGCGCTCCCAGGGGCTCAGCGGTGAGGAGATCACCGCCCTCTTCCTGGCGGCGCACGCGGCGGCCTTCCCCGCCGGGGCGGACGGCTGACGGGCGGCTGACGGGCGGGGCCTCCCCCGAGAGCGCGGCCGAAGCGTCCCCGGGAGCACGGTCGGGGCCTCCCCGGGAGCACCGCCGGTCCGGCCCGCTCAGCAGGCCCCGGCACCGCGCCGCCGGCGCAGCGCCAGGCGCAGGGCGAAGCGCAGCCGGCCGATCGCGGGGCGGCCGGCGAGCACGGCCTCGAAGCGGCGGTGGTCGCGGGCCGCGCGCAGCACCGCGACGTCGTGGGTACCGGGGGCGGGCGGGGCGGGCTCGTCGCGCTGGGCGGCCCGGTAGCTGTCGAAGAGGTGCTGCTGCAGTGCGTTCATGCGCTCACCTTCCACCGGGGCCACGCCGCGGGTCCCGTCGATTGACGGCCCTCGTCAAACGGCGTGCGAGCGCCCCCGCCCGGCCCGGCATCATAGGGGGGTGAGCGTGACCATCGACATCACCGGACTGCCGCACGAGCGGATCACCTTCTGCCCCTCGCCGCTGGCCGAGCTCGGCAACGCGCTGCACGCGCTCGCCGAACCCGCTCACCACGCCCGGCTGCACGCCTGGACGACCGCGACCTCGGCCGCGCTCGAAGCGGAGCTGGCCGACCGGCTACTGGAAGCCGACTTCATGTGGCGCTCGACGCGCTCCGACTTCCTGATGCCGCCCCGCCCTCGGGAGACCCTCGCCGAGGAGCTGGACGACCTCGACCGCATGGACGACGAGAGGTTCGTCGGCGCGGCCCTGGAGATCTCGTGCAGCACCAGCCACTACCCCAGGGGCCTGCCGTCGCCGCTGGTCGACGCGTGGGCACGGCGCCGCGCACTCGACCTGGCGGCGGCCCGCGGCCCGCGCCAGGCGGCGTTCGTCGAGCGGATGCTCGCCGAGCCCACCGCCACCCGCGCCTGGATACGGCGCCTGCTGGAGGACTGCGACCAGGCGTTCTTCGCCGACACCTGGCGCCGGGTCGCCGTCCAGCTCGCCGCCGACGCCCGGCACAAGACCGAGCTGCTGCGCCGCAAGGGCCTGGCCGAGGCCCTCACCGCGGCGTCCTCGGCGCTGAGCCTGGAGGAGGACGAGAACGGCAGCCGCATCGTCGTCGACAAGCTGGTGCACGGGCGCACCGAGGCCCGCGAGACCGCGGTCACCCTGCTGCCGACGGTCTTCGGCTGGCCGCACCTGTTCTCCCTGTACTCGCCGGGCTGGCAGCCCGTGATCCAGTACCCGGTCGCCTCCCACGAGGTAGGCGGCACCGAGCCGGTGGAGACGGTCAGGCTGCGCCTGGACGCGCTGACCCACCCGATGCGGATGAGCATGTGCCGCAACCTGGCGCGCAGCGCGTACTCGACCAGCGAGCTGGCCGACGCGTACGGCATCACCGCCCCCGAGGTCTCCCGCCACCTCGCCGTCCTGCGCAAGGCCGGGCTGCTGATCACCCGGCGCCGGGGCCGCTACGTCCTGCACCAGCTCGACCTCTCGGTGGTGGTGCGGCTCGGCAGCGACTTCCTGGAGTCGGTGCTGCGGTAGGGGGCGACGGCGCGATCTCCTCCACCGGGGGCCGGCGACGGACGGAACAGGGCCCGGAGATCCACCGGACCTCCCGACGCGGTGGCACGGATACGCGGTCGACGGAAGAGAGCTGTTGCGGCACCATGCGGGGCAAGACCCGATGACGAGGAGCACGGTGATCAGCCAGGGAGTGGACATCGCCACGCGATGCGAGGCCTGCGGCGGTGTGCTGATCCTCAACACCGGCCAGTCCATCTCCGATGGACGCCTGTGGTGGGGAACCGAGGGCGCCTGCCAGGCCTGCGCCCTCGCCTGGTGCGAGCTGGACAGCGACGACGCGACTCCGGAAAGGATCCGCCAGGCTCTCCTGGCCGAACACGGACCCGCCCGGCTCCGGCTGACGGAGCCCGAGGCGAGCGCGGTGCCCGTCCTGCGCGCGCTCCGAGAAGTGCACGGCCTGTCACTGGCACAAGCACGAACCATGGCCGATGACTTGAGGACGACCGGCCTCGTGGGCACGTTCGTCGAGATGGAACTCGTAGCCGCCCGGCTACGCCACCATTCCGTCGAGGCGACAGTCGAGACGTCGTCCGGCTGACCGCCGAAAGCCCACTTGAACCGGGCGCTCGAACAGCGCCATCATCGGGATGCCGCCCACCGGTCCCGCGCTCCTGCGAACTCGGATTCCGCGCGGGCGACTTGGGCGGCATCGAAAGGTGTCCGGCCGTGCCGTCCGCCCGAGCGAGCGAGGAGCAGCCCCGGTGATCGACTTCGATGTGCTGACGGACCTGGCCCTGCGCGAGGGCGTCGAGTGGATCGGCGTCGGCGTGGTGGTCCGCGACGCCTCCGGCCGGATCCTGCTGATCCGCCGGGCCGCCCACGACGTCCTGCCCGGCCTGTGGGAGTACCCCGGCGGCGGCCGGGACGACGGCGAGGAGGTGGCGGCCGGCGCCGCCCGCGAGCTGGCCGAGGAGACCGGGCTGCGCGGCCTTCCGCTGGAGTACGTGCGGCACCTGGACTTCACCGGCCACCACGGCACGCGCGGGCGGCAGTTCGTCTTCACCACCGTCGTCCCGGACGGCACCCCCGTCACCCTCTCCCCCGAGCACGACGCCCACCAGTGGGCCGCACCGGACCGGCTGCCGCAGACCAGCGCAGGCCGGCGCGAGCTGATCCACTGGCTCACCGACCGCCTGGCGCGGCCCGGTTGGCGACCGGCCGGCGGCTACCTCACCGGCATCGCCCGGCCCAGCGCGTACGGCTGCTTCCTGGTCACCGACCCGCGGGGCCGCGTGCTGGGGATGCGCTCCGCCCTCGACCCGGGCGTGTGGAACTTCCCCGGCGGCAACGTCGAGCACGGCGAGACCCCCTTCGCCACCGCCCTGCGCGAGGCCGAGGAGGAGCTGGGCCTCGACCTCGCCGCCGAGAACCCCGAGGCCGTCGCCCGCCGTCGCCTGGTCGCCGTCGTCCACGAGCAGGCCGGCGGCCGGTCCCCCGTCCCGGCCTGCGGCTACGTCTTCGACGGCGGCGTCCTCACCGAGGAGCAGCAGGCGCGGATCCGCCTCGACCCCGCCGAGCACACCGAGTGGCGCTTCGAGAGCGCCCACGACTGGCGCTCCCTGATGACCCCCGACCGCTACCAGCGGCTCCGGCAGGTGCTGCGCGCCCACCGCTCCGGTGTCCCGCTGTACCTGGAACGCCCCGCCCCGGACAGCGACGACTTCGAGGGCGTCCTGGTCTTCGTCACCGACCGCGCGGGCCGGCTGCTGATGCACCAACGTGAAGACCGGCCGGGTATGCCGTGGCCGGGCCACTGGACGCCGATCGGCGGCCGGCGCGAGGCCGACGAGATCGCGGAGGAGACCGCGGTGCGCGAGGTCCGCGAGGAGGCCGGCATCGAGATCACCGGGCTGCGGCCGCTGCCCGACCCGCACCACGACCTCGGCCTCCCGCTCACCCGCGTCCTGCACGCCCACTGGGACGGCGCCGAGGCCGAACTGCGGCTCGGCGACGAGGGCCTGGCCGTGCGGATGGTCCCCCTCGACGAGGTGCTCGACGTCAAGGTCCCGCCGTACCTGCGCCACTACCTGCCGCTGCTGGCCGAGGCCGCCCGGAGGCCCGCGTGAGCCCCGACAGTCCGGCCACCCGGGTCATCGGCGTGCACCTCGTCCTGGTCGAGGACGGCAGGGTGCTGCTCGGGCGCCGCAGGAACACCTCCTTCGCCGAGGACCAGTGGCACACCCCGGCGGGCCATCTGGAGGAGGACGAGTCCGTGCTGCGCGCGATGGCCCGCGAGGCGTGGGAGGAACTGGGCATCACCATCGCCGAGGACGACCTCGTCCTCCTCCACGCCCTCCACCATCTGGACGCCGACGACGGCCGGGGCAGGCTCCAGCTGTTCTTCCGCCCGCTCCGCTACCGGGGCCGGGTCGCCAACCGCGAGCCGGAGAAGTGCCACGAGCTGCGCTGGTGGCCGCTCGGCGACGGCCTCCCCCGCGACACCGTCCCGTACACCGCGCACGCCCTGGCCCGGATCGCCGAGGGCAGCGCGGTCTCCGCCGTCGGCTGGCCGGGGTGACCGCCGCCGCCGTACCCGCCGCGCCCGTCATCCCCTACCGGTCGGAGTTCCGCCCATGGAGTCCCTGCGTCAGGCCGTCTGCGTCATCGTCCACGACGAGGCCGCGGCCCGGATCCTCTGCGTCCACTACGCGGCCAACGGCTGGTCCGTGACCCCGGCGTGGACGGTGCCGGGCGGCAAGGTCGAGGAGGGCGAGCGCCTGGACGAGGCCGCCGCGCGCGAGCTGCGGGAGGAGACCGGCCTCACCGTCGACCCCGAGGAGCTGCGGCTGGTCCACACCGTCCAGGTCAGGGCCGGCTGGGACGGCAGGACCCCGTTCCTGCTCTCCGCGTTCGCCACCACGCGCTGGCGCGGCGAGCCGGCCAACACCGAGCCGGACAAGCACCTCGCCGTGGAGTGGCGGGACGCCAGCGCGCTGCCGACCCCGATGTTCCCCACCGCTCACGCCGCCCTGGACGCCTACCTGCACGGCGGCCGGGGCTTCTCCACCCACGGCTGGGAGCCCGGCGCGGACCCGGGCGCCCCGGTCGGACCCGTCGAGAACGCCGGAGCCTGACGTGCCCGGCCGCCACCGCCGCCCGCCCGCACCCGACCAGGCCCGCCTTCCACCCGACGCCGACCTGCGGCTGCGCGCCATCGCCGAGGGCCGCACCCTCACCGACGAAGGCGTCGCCACCCTTCCCGGCGCCACCCACGCGTACGCCTACCGCACCCTCTACCGGCCCGACGGCAGGGTGGACGAGATCCTGGAACGCCTCGCCCCCGGCCCGCTCCACCCGCCACCCGGCCTCCCACCCCACGGATGAGGACGTGCCTGCCGGTTCGGCCGTCCGGTCAGCGGTCCGCCCAGCCCGGCACCCACACGTCGCGCGGGGTTCGTGGGCTCGCGGTGCGCAGGTGGTCGCGTAGCGCGGTCAACACGGGGTGCCGGTCTCCGCTGCGGAACAGCAGCACGTGCGGATAGACCAGGACCGGCGCGCACAACGGGGAGTCCAGGTCCCCCGAAGCGCGCCCCGGCGCGGTGCGGCTCCGTTGGGTCGCACGGCCGGGCGTGGTGCCCCCGCCCTGGTAGGTGGGTCTCGTGCCACCTACCAGGGCGGGGAGTCTGGGGGTTCCTAGGCGGGGCCGTCCTCGTCGCGTGGGTGCCGGGGGTGCCGGAGGCGGGGGACCGGGTGTCCGATCGGAGTGGCTGTGAGGAGGGAACGTTCGACGGCCGGCTCCGGCCGGGCGGGCGGTATGGAGGGCCTACCCGTCTGCGCGGGGGCGCGGAGGGCGTAGGTGATGAATCCGTGGTGGAGGCCGGGGGCGAGAACACCGCCTTGCTCCGGAGACAGGTCTGGTACCTGTCCTCCTACGACCGGACTCGCGATGTGGTCGAGTGGTTCGGTGGGATGCAGCGCCGAGGCCGAATTCCCTCGGTCGGTTCGGGGTGGTCACCCCGCTGGGCCGAAGCCCGGTCGGTCGCGGCAGCGCTGGCGCGGCAGGGGGACCCCGAGCTACTCCGGGACTTCATCGCCCGCTCGATCACCGACAACGACGACTTCGAAACCGCGAACCTGAACTACTGGGCTCACTGGCTCGGGCTCGACTCACGCCCCCAGACCAGCGATGACTTCATAGCCGAACAAGAACGCCAGGCGTGGGACGCCTCCTCGCTGCTACGACAGTTCGCCATCCGGCTGGACCGCGCGGGCGAGTACACCGACCTGTACGTCCATTCGATCTGGGCACTCATGCTCACTCGACGCGGCCTCGCCGATGCGGACCCCCGAACGGCCTGCGGCCTGGCGGCACGAGTGCGCACGTTGCTCGATGGTGACGGCCTCTCACAGCAGTCCCGTCGCGAGTTGGAGTCTGTGCACTACGGTCTGCGGGTAGGCGGTTACAGCAACAGTCGATCCAACAGTGAAGGACAGCAATGACGGACGACAAGCAGGCGAGGGGCACCGCGAGCTACCTGTTCGAGGCGGGAATGCTCAAGCGGGCGAAGCGGTCCGGCTGGTGGATCGCTGGGGTCAAAGACCCCGAGACGATCGCCGAGCACTCGTTCCGGACGGGCGTCGTCGGCGCGGTGCTCGCGATGATGGAGGGTGCCGACCCGGCCAAGGTCGCCCTGCTGTGCCTCTTCCACGACACCCAGGAGACCCGGGTCAGCGATATCCCGCACATCGGTCGGCGCTACCTCACCGCCTCCTCGAACGAACGCGTGACCGCCGACCAGGTCAGCGCCGCTCACCCGGCCGTCGTTGCCGGGGTGCAGGCCATCGTGGAAGAGTACGAGAACGCCGGGAGCCTGGAGGTCACCGTCGCCCATGACGCGGACAAACTGGAGTGCCTGATCCAGGCCGTGGAGTACCGCGAGCAGGGATACCAGAACGTCCAGCCGTGGATCGACAGCAGCCTCGGCAGCCTCAAGACCGAGTCGGCTCGCACCCTCGCGGAGGCAGCACTGACCATGACGTCCGTGGAGTGGCAGAAGATCTACCTCGCGTGACGCCACCCACGCATGTCCTCGAGACCGCCCTCGAAGGCCCCTGGCCCATCTCCACCTGGTTCGCTAGCTCGTCTCCCCCCGCCTCTGTTGCTGGCGGGGGGTGTTTCGTCTCGGGGCCTCGTCACGTGTTCACGAGGAGGAGGCTGCTGCCACCCGGTACTTCTCCTCATTCTCCGGTGGCGGGAGCGGGAGGGCGATGGACAGTTCGACGGCTCCGCATCGGCAACGGCGTCATGATCGCCCCGAAGGTCAGCCTCATCACCGGAGGCCATCCGCTGCCCCTGGCCGAGCGCCGCGAGTACCTCTCCTTCGCCCCGATCGCCATCGAGGACGACGTCTGGATCGGGACGGCTGCCGTGATCACCCAGGGAGTGACCGTCGGCGCCGGTGCGGTGGTCGCCGCGGGCGCGGTGGTCACTCGTGACGTTCCCGCCGGCACCGTGGTCGCGGGAGTGCCCGCCCGGGTGATCAAGACGATCGGCTGAGTCCGACCGGGCTGCCGACCCAGGCGGGCGACCGGCGGCGCGGCGCGAGGCGGCGCTCGGCTCCCCACCGTGCGGTCAGTGCTGCGGGGCGGGCGGCAGGTGGAAGCCGACCTCGGCGCCGCCGCCGGGGGCGGCGGTCGCGAAGACGGTGCCGTGGTCGGCGGCGACGAGGTCGTGGACGATGGCCAGGCCCAGCCCCGAGCCGGGGGTGGCCTGGGTGCCGGCGGCGCGGAAGAAGCGCTCGAAGACGGCCTGCCGGTCGTCGGGGGCGATGCCGGGCCCGTGGTCGCGCACGGACAGCCGGGTGCCGGTGACCCGGATCTCCACCGGGGTGCCGTCCGGGCTGAACTTGACGGCGTTGCCCACCAGGTTGTCCACGCAGCGTTGCAGTGCGCGCGGGCGGGCCAGAACCGGTACCGGGCCTCCCTCGACGGTGACGGCGATCTCGCGGCCGGTCCGGCGCTGGAACCGCCGGGCGCTGTCCTCGGCGGCGGCCGGCAGGTCGAGCGGCTCCGGGTCCTCCGCGGTCCACTGGTCGGTGGCCAGCTCGACCAGCTCGCGCACGATCTCGTCGAGCGCGACGGTCTCGGTGACCAGGGTGGCGAGGACCTGCTCCTCGTCCTCGGGGGCGAGCCGGCCGCGGGCGCGCTGGAGGAGTTCGGCGCAGCCGCGCACCGAGGTCAGCGGGGTGCGCAGCTCGTGGCCGGCGTCCTGGACCAGGCGCTGCTGCTGCTCGCGGGAGCGGCGCAGCGCGCCGACCATCGACTCGAAGGCCCGGGTGAGGCCGCCGACCTCGTCGCGTCCGGCGGCGGGCAGCGGGGTGGCCAGGTCGCGGGTGGTGGTGATGTGCTCGGCGGCGCGGGCCAGGCGCCGCACCGGGCGCAGGATCCGGCCGATGACGAGCCAGCTGAGCAGGGCGCAGGAGGCCGCCGCCGCCGCGCTGGTGACGGTGATCCGTTGCAGGAACGCCTCGTCGACTTCGGCGGCCCCGGCGTAGGTCTGGCCGACCATCACCGCCCCTTGCCCGTCGGGGCGGGCCTGGGTGAGGACGCCGTACGGGGTGCCGTCGATGGTGACGTCCTCCTGGTGGGAGCCCTGCCCGGTGCGGGCCACCTCCAGGGCGCGGGCCGAGACCGGCAGGGCGGGGCCGCCCGGGGCCAGTGGGCGCGCGGTGCCGTCGGCGGGCAGCAGTTGTTCGACGGTGTCGGTTCTGGCGAGCGGGAGGCGGCCGAGGTCCAGGGCGTCGAGCACGGTGTGGGCCCGGTCCTGGAGGCTCCGGTCGAGCTGGTCGGAGACCAGGGTGCTGACGCCGCGGTAGGCGGCGGTGACGGGCACGGCGATCGCCAGCAGGACGGAGGCGAGGACCACGAGGCCGATCCTGGTGCGCAGCATCAGGCGGTCCTGACGGTGTAGCCGACGTTGCGCACGGTGTGGATCAGCCGGGGCTCGCCGTCCTCCTCGGTCTTGCGCCGCAGGTAGCCGACGTAGACGTCGAGCGAGCGCGAGTCGGTGTCGAAGTCGTAGCCCCAGATGCGCTGGTAGATCTGGTGGCGGGTCAGGACGGTGCCCTGGTTGCGCAGGAGCAGTTCCAGGAGGTCGAACTCGGTCTTGGTCAGGTCGAGCCGGCGTGTGCCGCGGTGGGCCAGGCGGGCGCCGGGGTCCAGGGTGAGGTCGGCGAGGGCGAGGCCGGTGCTGCCGGCGGCCTCGCCGTCCTCGGCGCGGGGCGGCTCGGTGCGGCGCAGCAGGGCGCGTATCCGGGCCAGCAGTTCCTCGGTGGCGAAGGGTTTGGCGAGGTAGTCGTCGGCGCCCGCGTCCAGTCCGGCGACCCGGTCGCCGAGCTGGTCGCGGGCGGTGAGGACCAGGACGGGCAGGCGGTCGCCGCGCCGGCGCAGCATCCGGCACAGCGCGAGGCCGTCGAGGCGGGGCATGACCACGTCCACCACGGCGAGGTCGGGGCGCCGGTGTTCCAGGAGCTCCAGGGCCTCCTGACCGTCGGCGGTGGTGAGCACCTGGTAGCCCTCGAAGCGCAACAGGTGGTCGAGGGTACGGCGGACGCCGGGGTCGTCCTCGACGACCAGGATGGTGCGCCGGGCGGTGGCGGTGTGATCTGTCATGGCGTCATTTTCGCTGGTGGCGGGCGTGGTCATGCCGGTCGGGGGTGGCGGGTCGGCGCCGGCGGGAGATGGCGGTCGGCGTCTGCTGGGGGTGGCGGGTCAGCGCGGGACGGGGACGACGGTGACCGGCGGGACCTTCGCCAGGCAGGAGGTGTCGCCGACCTCGCCGGTGCGGATGAAGCCGCTGGAGATCTCCAGCGCGCAGCCGGTCTCCTCCATCTCCGGGAGGTGTCCGCTGTTGGGCACCGAGACGAAGGCGCTGTGGCGGAACTGGGCCGCCGACAGGCGGGAGTTGACCTCGGGGGTGTTGGTGTCGAGGTCTCCGGAGAGCACCAGGACGGGCACGTCGGGCAGGTTCTCGAGGTCGGTCGGCTGCGGGCGGGCGGTGCCCCCGCGCGGCCAGTTCAGGCAGTTGTCCCCGCCGTCGGTCTGGCCCGCGGCCCAGCCCTCGGGGCTGAAGGCCCCGAAGTCGGCCGGGTCGGCGGCGGCCAGGGCGGCGCGGTACTGGCGGCGGCGCTCCGACACCGGGGCGTCCGGGTCCCAGGCGCGGACGTAGTCGTTGCAGGTGACGGCCAGGAACGAGGCCTGGTCCTCGGTGCCGGTGCTTTCCATCTCGCCGCGCACCAGGGCGGCCAGCGGCCCCTCGTCGCCTGCCGCGAAGGCGTGCAGGGCGGCGGGCAGGGCGCCGAGCAGCCCGGGCTCCCCGGGGTGCAGGCCGATGCCGCGGGTGGCCGGCTCGTACATCAGGTCGGCGAGCTTGTCCTCGGTGAACAGCACGGTCCGCCGCTCACCGTCGACCGTGGCGGTCACCTTCGGCGGACGGGTGCGCAGCCGCTCGGTGACGGCGGCGAGGTCGTGCACCGCGGTGTCCGGGTCGCAGGCGCCGCTGCGCTCGCAGATCCGGCGCAGTGTCAGGGAGACCTGCTGGGCGCCGGGCCGGGCCAGGGTGTCGAAGGCGACCGGGTAGGCGCCGGACAGCACCATCTTCTCGACCCGGTCGGGGTGGCGGTCGGCGTAGACCGGCATCAGGTAGGTGCCGTACGACATGCCGTAGAGCACCAGCTTGGGGGCGCCCAGGCGCTCGCGGGCGGCGTCGATGTCGTCGGCGGTGGCGGCGCTGGTGTAGCCGCGGGCACGCGGGCCGAGCTCCTCGGCGCACTCGGCGACGGCCTCGCGCTGGCCGGCCCGCGGGGCCCAGCGGTACTCGGCCTCGGTGACGTCGCAGGGCAGCCGGCCGGAGCGGCCGGTGCCGCGCGGGTCCAGCAGCAGCACGTCGTAGTCGTCCAGCACCCCTTGCAGCGCGCCGGCCACCTGCTCGGCGCGGTCGATCAGGGTCTCGCCGGGGCCGCCGGGGTTGAGCGCGACGGTGCCCAGCGCCGGGCCGGGGCGGCCGTGGCGCACCACCGCGTAGCTCACGTCGATGCCGCCCAGGCGCGGCACGTCGGTGACCAGCGGGCGACGCATGGTCGTGCAGTCGACCTGGTGCCCGGGGACGGTCGGACACCACGCCGGCCGGCCCTGGGTGTCGGCGGAGGAGGCCCGCGCGGCCGGGGCGGCCTGCGCGGTCGGGGCGGCGGTGAGGGGCAGCGCGGCGGCGAGGACGGCCAAGGTCGCGGTCGCCAGGGTGGCGCGCCGCCTCGCGCCGTTCGCGCTCGTGCTCGTGCTCGTGCTCGCGTTCGTGCTGGTGCTCGTCGTCATAGCCGTGCCCTCCGTACGTCCTGCGGTCGGTGTGGGTACGACTGTGCCGGGCGTCCGTCAGCCGCTCGGCAGAGCGACGGCAAAGGCAGGTAAGAACCCGGCGGTCGACCTCGGCCCCCGAGCCGGCTCCCCCGGCGGCGCTGCCCCTGGCGAACCCATGTGACCTGTTCAGTCGTCAGTCTCGTACGTCTTCCGAGGGGTGGGTGGAGTAGATCCGGTGCCAGTGCTGGACTGGCTCGACCACACCGCGCTCACCGTGGACGAACTCCAGGTCCACACCCCCGATCTCGATGACGTCTTCTTCGCCCTGACGGGCAACCCGGTCACGGAACAGGAGCCCGCCCGATGAGCAGCGCTTCCAGTACCGCGTCCCACGCCTTCGCGGACTCGGCGACCATGCTGCGCCGCCAGTTGCGGCACATGCTGCGTTATCCGACGCTCATCCTGACGGCCGCCGGGGTTCCGGTGGTCTTCCTGCTGCTGTTCGTCTACGTTCTCGGCGGCATCCTCGGCACCGGCCTCGGCGGGCCCTCGGGCGGCCGGGATGCCTACGTGAACTACGTCGTCCCCGGCGTCGTCCTGATGACTGTGGCGACCGCGGCCCAGGGCACGGCGATCTCGGTAGCCATCGACATGACCGAGGGCATCGTCGCCCGGTTCCGCACCATGGCCATCGCCCGGGTCTCGGTGCTCACCGGTCATGTCCTGGGCAGCCTGATCCAGACCCTGCTGAGTATCGCTGCCGTCGTCGGGGTCGCGCTGCTGGTGGGATTCGAGCCGACCGCGGGCTTCGGCGAATGGCTCGGCGCGATCGGCGTGCTCGTCATGATCATCCTCGCGCTCACGTGGCTGTCGGTCGCACTGGCCATGGTCGCCAGGAGCGTCGCCACCGCGAGCAACATGATGACGCCGCTGATGGTCCTGCCCATGATGGGCAGCGGGTTCGTCCCCACCGACTCGATGCCGGGTGGGCTGAAATGGTTCGCCGAGTACCAGCCGTTCACCCCGTTCATCGAAACCCTGCGCGGGCTGCTGATGGGCACCCCGATCGACAACAGCGCGAATCTGACCATCGGTTGGTGCGCCCTGATCGCTCTGGGTGGCTATCTCTGGGCGAAGAAGCTCTACGATCGCGAGCCCACCAAGTGAGCGGGTGTTCCGGACAGGCTGCCAAGGCACGGGGGTCTACGGCTGCGCGGGGTCGATGAGGATGCGGTCGAGAACCCCCGTCAGGCGGGCACGACGGGGCCGGGCGTCCCCTGGAGGCGACCGCCGGGTTGGGTACGATGTGCCCTCCTTGACGCGGGAGTTGGGTGGGGAGAGTGGGAGCCTTCGGCGGGTACCGGTTCGGACGAATGCCGGGGAGGGCGGCCGGCACCGGGAGCGGGCGTTCCTCCGACCGGCCCGGATGGGCCGAGTTCTCCTCCTTCACGGGCGCGGCGGTCACCTTCCTCGCCGGTGTGCTGTCCGCGGCGGGATGGCTGTGGTCCGCCACCGACGGCCGCTTCGACGACATGCCGCTGGGCAGGCTCCTGCTCGTCGCCGTCCTCCTCGTGCCCGCCGTGGCGGCGAGCTTCGTCCTCGCCCTCGGCGGCGGCTTCCTGGCGATGGCGGCCGTCGCCTCCGTCCGTGCCGGCCTCTCCCTGAGCCGACGGACGGGGCAGCGGAGCGCTCGCACACCCGATTCCCAGGGGGTCGGACCACACCCGTAGGGTGGTCAGCCCTGCGAGGTCCCCCCACGCCACCGCGCGCCGTACGACTGCACATCGGCGACGCTCGGGTGGCGGACGGCGTCCAGCCCCTCGTCGGCGAGGAGGTCGGCGATCAGGGCCGCGGGGCCGAAGACCTCGGTGGCGCTGAGGTCCCAGTCGGTCACGACGAACCACGATCCCTCCAGGGGCCACCAGTGCGCGGGGAACTGCGTCCCGGTGGTCCGGCCGGGCCCCGCGCAGGCCTCGTGGTGGGCGGCCGCCTCGTCCAGCCGTCCCCGGCGGGCCGGGACCGGGCGGCCCAGGCGCTCGATCGCCGCCTGGGCCCAGTGGCACTCCGTCCGCGTTCCCTCCGGACTGTGCCGCGCGAGGACCTCGATCAGCCGGTCCAGGCTGCCTCGGTCGATCTCGCCCACGTCGGGCTGCTCGAAGCCCTCGGGCAGGTCCAGCCCCTCGAAGACCCGGAAGGAGGGGGTGTACAGCCAGTCCTCCAGGCGCTTCCCGGCATGCGCCAGGACGTCGTTCCACCGGACCCGCTCGCCGTCGACCCTGGCGGTGTGCAGGACCCAGCAGCGATCCGCGAAACCGTCCTGCGGCTCATGGCCCAGGACGGCGTCGTCCGCTTCCAGGACCGGACGCATTCCGCCCAGCACATCGTCGTCCGCCAGCAGTTCCACGACGGGGTCCCCCTCGACACTTCGCTCGTTCATGTGTGGCGCACCGCAAATCAAGGGCCCGGAAGTTGCGCGAGCCACCGATCAGGAGCTGATGACCCAACTCAACAGCAGCTCTCACCGCAACGCCGTCTTGGCAAGAGCAGCCAACGGAAGGGAACGACAGCGGCCCGTCGTCGTCGCTCAGGGCTTCCAGCGCGGGGCCTGATCATCGGGGGTGTCCGGGCTGGCGAAGTGGAAGGGAACTGCCAGGTGGGTGGCAAGGGCGCGGCCGGCCCGCTCAGCGGCTACCGCTACGGGATGGCGCGGGTGGCAATCCTCGCCCTCGCCGAGGTACCGCTTGGCCGTTGACCCGTAAACGGTGGCCATCTGATCCTCTCCCGCGGGGTCGACGGTGATGGCCAGCAGCCGCACAAACCAGTCGCGGACGGTGTCACCGTCCCAGATCGCCTCGATCGCCACGACACGGCCGGCGCACCCAGCCGCTCGACAGGCCAGCGACTCCAGGTCGAGGGGACTCTCCGGCTCGCGGGCGACCCGGTCCCCGTAGTGGACGTAGCGGTCACTGACGATCATCTGCGCGGTGCCGACCCCTATGCCGTGGGGAACCAGGCCTATCGCAACGATGACACGCACCGCGCTCAGAAGGGAGTCCTGAAGGACATATCCGTTGATCTCGTCGCGGATCCCGGCTGGCAGACTCTCCCACCACGCCGTCCTGGCCGCCTTGTTCATGCCCATCGAGAGCCCCCGTCCCCCTTCGAGGCCCCAACAACGAAGCCCTGCGCCACTCTACGTCGTCGTCAAACCCGCATCGTCGAAGGTGTTCGGCAGGCCGAGGCGGTAGCGGGCCTCGTCGGCCAGTTTGAGCGGCTCCAGCTCCGGGGGCCGGAACAGGCCCCAGATGCGGCAGCGTGCGGCGGTCGAGCCATCCGCGTCCAGCAGGGCGTTGACGGCGCGGCGGGCGGACTCGTTGGCGCCCTCCATGGTGGCCAGGTCGACGTCGGTGCGGACGTAGTCGCCGGCCAGGAAGAAGTTGCCCACGGCGGTCCTGGCCGAGGGCCGGTCGTACAGCGTTCCGGCCGGGTGGACCAGCAGCTGCTCGCGGTTGGCCGGCGCCGGCCCGCCCAGGCCGGTGACGGCCGGGTCGAGGAACCAGGAGTGCACGTCCGCGTCCGCGGGCCAGTCGGAGCCCCGCCGGTCGAGGGCCCGTCGGCACTGCGCCCAGACCTCGCGGGCCACCTGCTCGCGGGTGCACTCCTTGGCCGTCCTGCCGTAGAGGATCCCGGGCCGGTCCCACTCCGAGACGCAGACCGAGAGGCAGTCGCGCACCGTTCCGTCCCCGTAGGCGGCCGGGAAGTCCCGGTCCCAGAACTGCGCCTGGTTGACCGTGGTGAGCGACCACGGGGAGTCCAGGCAGGCGGCGTGGCCGTGCACCAGCCGGACCGGACGGCGCAGGTAGAACTGGATGCCCGTCATCCAGTCCGTCTCGATGGCGTCGCAGCGCGCCAGCTGGGGATCGGCGGCGCGCAGCCGCGGGCCCCAGGTGGCGCGGGCGTGCTCGACCGGCAGCGCGCTGAGGTAGTGGTCGGCCCGCACCGTCTCGCCGGCGCCGCCGCCGGCCGGTGCCACGCGGACCCCGGTGATCCGGCCGTCCGCGTACAGCACCTCCCGGACCTCGGTCCCGGTGCGGAACTCGACGCCCAGCGAGGACAGGTGGGCCGCCCACGGGTCGATCCAGGCCTCGCTGGTGGGACCGTTGAGCACCCGGTCCGGCTGGCCGTCGACACCGCGCCCGAGCGCCCCGTTCAGCAGGAAGGCCTCGACGACGGTACGGGCCACCGTGCGGGTGCTCGCCTTCTCGGCCCGGGTGGCGACCAGGTCCCGGGTCAGCCCGACGCCGAGGAGGCGCTGGTAGTCGTGGGACATCCGCCCGGCCCTGATGAACTCCCACCAGGGCACCCGCTCCCACTGCTGCTCGCGGCGCAGGTCGCAGCTGGTCAGGTGGATCAGGAGGCGGTCGACGAAGTAGAGCAGCTCGTCGGCGGGCAGGTGCAGCACCTCGTCGAGCGCGCCGGCCAGGGTCCGCCGCAGGGCGTCCGGGGCGAGGTCGCCCAGGTCGAGCGGGCGGGTGGTGAGGGTCCGGAACGGGAGCAGCAGGCCTGGGCGCGGGGCGTCGTAGGCCAGCAGCGCCTGGGTGGCGTCGCGCAGGTTGTCGTGGACGCCGCCGGGGTTGCCTGCGTGGGGGATGCGGCGCAGGGTGTCCGGCAGGTTGCGGTAGAAGCCGGGGAAGAACCGGAAGCCGTGCTCGCCCGGCAGTGCCCGACGGCCGCCGGTCGCGCTGCCGGGCACGTCCATGCTCCGGGCCTTGCCGCCGAGCGCGTCGTAGTACTCGTAGACCGTCACCCGGTAGCCGCGTTCGGCCAGTTCGTGCGCCGCGCTCAGGCCGGAGACCCCGCCGCCGAGGACCGCCACGGTCCGCCCGGGGGCGCGGCGGGCCCGTGGGAGCCCGGCGGCTTCGGCACCCGCCCCGGGCCCGACGGCGAGCGCGCCGCCCAGCGCGGCGGCGCCGGCCAGGAAGCGACGCCGGGTCCGCCCGTTTCCCGCTGTTGCCTCGGTCAACCCCATGCTGCGCGCACCTCCGGCTCCCTGGTCCCCCGCGCGGTGAGGGCGACCCCCGGTGTGCAACGACCGGGACCGGGCTGCGGTCACCCTTCGCGGGTCCGTCGGCTCCTCACCAGGCGACCGGCAGGACGAGCGGGCGGGTGAACAGGTTGTCCTCGTCCCAGGGGAGTTCGTCCGCGTTGATCGCGAGGATGAGGGTCGGGAACCGGGTGAAGAGTGCCTCGAAGGCGATCCGCAGGTACGCCCGGGCCAGGGAGGCGCCCAGGCAGAAGTGGGGCCCGGCGCCGAAGGTCCTCGATCCGTCGGTGCGGCGGTGGATGTTGAACCGGTGGGGGTTCTTGTAGTGGTCGGGGTCCCAGGTCGCCGCGATCATCGGCGTGACGACCGACTCCCCCGCGCGGATCAGCACGCCGCGGATCTCGGTGTCCTCCAGCGCGACCCGCGGATTGGACAGGTAGCCGTTGTGGTGCAGTCGCAGGAGTTCTTCCACGACCGCGGGCCACAGGCTCGGGTCGTCGTGGACGGCCCGCAGTTCGTCGAGGTGCCTGAGCAGGGTGACGATGCCGGTGGACAGCGCGGAGACCAGCGGTTCGACCCCGGTGACGAGCAGGTAGCTGACGGTGCCGTGCAGTTCGTCGGAGGTGATCTCGTCGGCCTGGTGGGCCGCGATGAGCGCGCCGACCGGTTCGGCCGGGTCGGGGTCGGACCACTTGTCCGCGATGATCTCGGCGGCCAGCGCGCCGATCCGCTCGGTGGCGGCCGAGACGTCCGCCTGGTCCGCGTTCTGGCTGGTCTGCTCGCGGAAGAAGCCGTGCAGGGCCCGGCGCCGGTCCGCCGAAACGCGCAGCAGGCCGCAGCTGACGCGCAGGGCGAGGGGCGCCGTGTAGGCGCCGACCAGGTCCGTGGGGTTGCTTCCGGTGGCCATGGCGGTCAGCAGGTCGTCGGCGTGCGCCGCGATGTCGCCGGAACACCGGTCGGCGGCCCCCCGGTTGAACAGGGGGTTGAGGATCTGCCGGACCCGGGTGTGCCGGGGCGGGTCGAGGTTGAAGATGCCCCCGGCCACGGAGTTGAAGTCCTCGCCGATCAGCCGTGGCGCGCCCGGGTAGACCAGGTTCCTGGAGAAGCGCGGGTCGGTGAGGACTTCGGTGATGTCGTCGTAGCGGGTCAGCAGCCACGTGGTGTGCC
>NZ_JBHUAF010000066.1:0-29678 GCF_042789895.1 Kitasatospora sp. NPDC056783 | reverse complement strand
GAACTACGCCGGCCCGGCCCCGCGGAGGGCCGGCCCGTCGAGGCGTCGGACCCCGTCAGTCGAGCAGCCCGAGGCTGCGGGCGGCCGCCTCCGGGTCGATCGGAACGATCTGCGGCTGCGGCGCGCCGGCCACCGCCCAGTCCGGGTCCTTCAGGCCGTTGCCGGTCACGGTGCAGACGATCCGCTGGCCCGGGTCGACCAGGCCGGCCTCCGCCTTGGCCAGCAGGCCGGCCACCGAGGCGGCCGAGGCGGGCTCCACGAAGACACCCTCCTGCGAGGCCAACAGGCGGTAGGCGGAGAGGATCTGACGGTCCGTCACCTTGTCGATGAGGCCGCCGGACTCGTCCCGCGCGGCGAGCGCGAAGTCCCAGGAGGCCGGGTTGCCGATCCGGATCGCGGTGGCGATGGTCTGCGGCTTGAGCACCGGGGCGCCGTCCACGATCGGGGCCGAGCCGGAGGCCTGGAAGCCCCACATCCGCGGGGTGCGGGTGGCGAGGGCAGGGAGGGTGCGGCGCGTAGCGTCTCCGTCCAGGGTGGCGGAGGGTGACTGGCGGGCGTACTCGCGGTAGCCCTTCCAGTAGGCGGTGATGTTGCCCGCGTTGCCGACCGGCAGCACGTGGATGTCCGGGGCGTCGCCGAGCATGTCGACGATTTCGAAGGCCGCGGTCTTCTGGCCCTCGATCCGCACCGGGTTGACCGAGTTGACCAGCGCCACCGGGTACTTCTCGGACAGTTCACGCGCAAGGGTGAGGCAGTCGTCGAAGTTCCCGTCGACCTGGAGGATCCGGGCGCCGTGCACCAGCGCCTGGCCCATCTTGCCGAGGGCGATCTTGCCCTGCGGGACGAGCACCGCGGAGACCATCCCGGCGCGCACCGCGTACGCGGCGGCGGAGGCCGAGGTGTTGCCGGTGGACGCGCAGATGACCGCCTGCGCGCCCTCCTCCTTGGCCTTGGAGATGGCCATCGTCATCCCGCGGTCCTTGAAGGAACCGGTCGGGTTGGCGCCCTCGACCTTGAGGTAGACCTCGCAGCCGGTGCGCTCGGAGAGCACCTGGGCGGGGACCAGGGGCGTGCCGCCCTCCAGCAGGGTGACCACCGGGGTGGCCGCGGTGACCGGCAGGCGGTCCCGGTACTCCTCGATCAGGCCGCGCCACTGGTGGGTGTGCGCGCCTCGGACGACGTTCTCGGCAACGGCGTTCATGGCTGTTCCTTATTCCCCTTCGACCCGCATGATGCTGGCCACGTCCCGCACGCTGTCCAGCGCGCGGAGCTTGTCGACCGTCGCCGACAGCGCGGCGTCGGTGGCACGGTGGGTGACCACGACGAGCGAGGCGTCGCCGTCGCGGCCCTGCTGGCGCACGGTGTCGATGGACACGCCGTGCTCGGCGAAGACGGACGCCACCTGGGCGAGCACGCCCGCGCGGTCGTCGACGTCCAGGCTCACGTGGTAGCGGGTGACCACCTCGTCCATCGGCTTGGCCGGCAGCCGGGTGTACACCGAGTCGCCGGGGCCGGTGGCGCCCGCCAGCTTGTTGCGGCAGACCGCGACCAGGTCGCCGAGCACCGCGGAGGCGGTCGGCGAGCCGCCCGCGCCCGGGCCGTAGAACATCAGCCGGCCGGCCGCCTCGGCCTCGACGAACACCGCGTTGTACGCCTCGCGGACGGAGGCCAGCGGGTGCGACAGCGGGATCATCGCCGGGTGGACCCGCGCGGTGACGGACCCGCCGTCGGCCGCCCGCTCGCAGATCGCGAGCAGCTTGACCACGCAGCCCATCTCCTTGGCGGAGGCGATGTCGGCCGCCGTCACCTCGGTGATGCCCTCGCGGTAGACGTCCGCCGCGGTGACCTTGGTGTGGAACGCGATGCCGGCCAGGATCGCGGCCTTGGCGGCGGCGTCGAAGCCCTCCACGTCGGCCGTCGGGTCGGCCTCGGCGTAGCCCAGCGCGGTGGCCTCCTCCAGCGCCTCCGAGTAGCCGGCGCCGGTGGTGTCCATCTTGTCGAGGATGAAGTTGGTGGTGCCGTTGACGATGCCCAGCACCCGGTTGACCTTGTCGCCCGCGAGGGACTCGCGCAGCGGGCGCAGCAGCGGGATCGCGCCCGCCACCGCGGCCTCGTAGTACAGGTCCACCCCGGCCTCGGCGGCCGCGGCGTGCAGTTCGGTGCCGTCCTTGGCGAGCAGCGCCTTGTTGGCGCTGACCACCGAGGCGCCCCGCTCGAACGCCGAGAGGATCAGCGATTTGGAGGGCTCGATGCCGCCGACCACCTCGACCACCACGTCGATGTCGCCGCGGTTCACCAGGGCCTCGGCGTCGGTGGTGATCAGGTGCTCCGGGACGCCCGGCCGGGCCCGCCCGGCGCGGCGGACCGCGATCCCGGCGAGCTCGACCGGGGCACCGATGCGAGCGGCGAGGTCGTCGGCCGTCGTCGTCATGATGCGCGCCACCTCGGAGCCCACCACACCACAACCCAGCAACGCCACCTTCAGCGGGCGCGTACGCATCATCCGACTCCGCTCTGCATTCATCGTCTTCGTCATTCCGGCGGGTTTTCTCGGGGCCGCCGGAATCTTCGGTCCGTACCAGTCTCCGGGACTTTCCGTACGGATCTACGGTCGTCCCATGTATTGAGACGAGAATTTCGTTATCCGACATCCAGACGCAGGAGATCCTCCTCCGTCTCGCGCCGGACGATCACCCGCGCCGCACCGTCCCTGACGGCGAGCACGGGGGGCTTCAGGGCGTGGTTGTAGTTGCTCGCCATCGAGCGGCAGTAGGCGCCGGTGGCGGGCACCGCGATCAGGTCGCCCGGGGCCAGGTCGGCCGGCAGGAAGGCGTCCCGGACGACGATGTCGCCGGACTCGCAGTGCTTGCCGACCACCCGCACCAGCATCGGCTCCGCGTCGCTGGTGCGCGAGACCAGGGCCACCGAGTACTCGGCGTCGTACAGCGCGGTGCGGATGTTGTCGGACATCCCGCCGTCCACGCTGACGTAGGTGCGCAGGCCCTCCAGCGGCTTGACGGTGCCGACCTCGTACAGCGTGAACGCCGTCGGGCCGACGATCGCCCGGCCCGGCTCCACACTCAGCCGGGGGGCGTCCAGGTTGGCGGCGGCGCACTCGCGGCGGACGATGTCGGCCAGCGCGGCCGCGATCTCGGCCGGCTCGCGCGGGTCGTCCTCGCTGGTGTAGGCGATGCCGAGGCCGCCGCCGAGGTCGATCTCGGGCAGCTCGACGCCGTGCTCGTCGCGGATCTCGGCCAGCAGGCCGACCACCCGGCGGGCGGCGACCTCGAAGCCGGCCATGTCGAAGATCTGCGAGCCGATGTGCGAGTGGATGCCGCGCAGCTCCAGGCTGTCGCCGTGCGCCAGCACCCGGCGCACCGCCTCGGCGGCCGCGCCCCCGGTCAGGGAGAGCCCGAACTTCTGGTCCTCGTGCGCCGTGGCGATGAACTCGTGGGTGTGCGCCTCGACGCCGACGGTGATCCGGATCAGCACCTGCTGGCGCACGCCCTGACGGGCGGCGATCGCGGCGAGGCGCTCGATCTCCTCGTAGGAGTCGACCACGATGTGCCCGACGCCGCTCTTCACCGCGTGGTCGAGCTCGTCCACCGCCTTGTTGTTGCCGTGCAGCGCGATCCGCCCCGGCGGCATCCCGGCGGCCAGCGCGACCGCCAGCTCGCCCGCGCTGCACACGTCGAGGTTGAGGCCCTCCTCGTGCAGCCAGCGCACGACGGCCTTGGAAAGGAACGCCTTGCCGGCGTAGTAGACGTCCGCGTCGGTGCCGAAGGCCTCCCGCCAGGCGCGCGCCCGGGCCCGGAAGTCCTCCTCGTCCAGCACGTAGGCGGGGGTGCCGAACTCGGCGGCCAGCCGCTTGACGTCGACGCCGCCGACGGTGGCCACGCCCTCGGCATCGCGGGCGACGGTGCGCGACCAGACCTTGGGGTCGAGCGCGTTCAGGTCGGCGGGCGGGGCCTGGTAGTGGCCCTCGGGCAGGACGTCGCCGTGGCGGGGACCTGCCGGGTGTGCGGAACGACTCATCTTCTACAAGTCCTTCGAGACCTATGGCGAGGGGCGGCGACGGTCCTCGTTGACCGTCCGCCGCCCCCGCCGTTGCGCTTGGGGGTGGTGCCTACATCCGCTCGGGCGCCGTCACGCCCAGGAGCGTGAGTCCGTTGGCGAGCACGGTGCGCGTCGCCTCGACCAGCCAGAGGCGGGCCCGGTGCGTGTCGGTGAGCTCCTCGTCGCCCTTGGGCAGGAACATGCAGTTCTCGTACAGGCGGTGGTACTTGCCCGCGAGCTTCTCCAGGTAGACGGCGACCCGGTGCGGCTCGCGCAGCTCGCCGGCCGCGGCCAGCACGCGCGGGAACTCGGCGAGGTGGCCGAGCACGTCGGACTCCCACTCGGTGGCGAGCAGCTCGGGTTTGAAGTCCTCCGCCGCGCCCTTGTCCACGCCCAGCTCGGCGGCCTTGCGCGCCACGCCGCACATCCGGGTGTGGGCGTACTGGACGTAGAAGACCGGGTTCTCGTTGGTCTGGCTGGTCAGGACGTTGATGTCCAGCGTGATCGTCGAGTCCGTGGAGGAGCGCGCCAGGGTGTAGCGGGCGGCGTCGACGCCGATCCACTCGACCACGTCGTCGATCGTGATGATGTTGCCGGCCCGCTTGGACATGCGGACCTCTTCGCCGTCGCGAAGCATCTTCACGAACTGGCCGATCTTCACCTCGATGTTGCGGTCCATGTCGTCGCCGGCGCAGGCCGAGATGGCCTTGAGGCGGTTGACGTAGCCGTGGTGGTCGGCGCCCAGCATGTAGAGCGCGACCTCGGCGCCGCGGTCCCGCTTGGACAGGTAGTACGCGGCGTCGGCGGCGAAGTAGGTCTTGTCGCCGTCGGCCTTGATCAGGACGCGGTCCTTGTCGTCGCCGAAGTCCGTGGTGCGCAGGAAGACCGCGTCGTCCCGCTCGAAGACGTGGCCCTGCTCGCGCAGCCGGTCGATGGCCTCCTCGACCGCGCCGGAGTCGTGCAGCGTCTTCTCCGAGAACCACACGTCGAAGTGGGTGCCGAACTCGTCCATCGAGCGCTGGATCTCGGCCACCATGAGCTTGAGGCCCTCGGCGCGGAAGACCCGCAGCTGCTCGTCCTCGGGCAGGTCGAGCAGGCCGGGGACGGCGGTGGTGATCGCCTTGGCGATGTCGACGATGTACTCGCCGACGTACCCGCCCTCGGGCACCTCGCGGCCGTTCGCGGCGGCCTGCAGCGAGGCGGCGAACTTGGTGATCTGCACGCCGGCGTCGTTGAGGTAGTACTCGGTGGTGACGTCGGCGCCGGAGGCCCGCAGCACGCGCGCCAGCGAGTCGCCGACGGCCGCCCAGCGGACGCCGCCGATGTGGATCGGGCCGGTCGGGTTGGCGGAGACGAACTCCAGGTTGATCTTCAGGCCCTTGAGGGCCTCGTTGCGGCCGTAGGCCTCGCCCGCCTCGACGACGGTGCGCGCCAGCGCACCGGCGGTGGCGGTGTCCAGGGTGATGTTCAGGAAGCCCGGACCGGCGATGTCGACCTTGGCGACGCCGGTGATCCCTCGCAGGCGCTCGACCAGCAGTTCGGCAACGGCTCGCGGCGGCTTGCCGGCCGCCTTGGCGAGCTGGAGGGCCACGTTCGTCGCGTAGTCGCCGTGGTCCCGGTTCTTGGGCCGGTCGACCGTCACGTGCTCGGGCACGGCGACGGCCAGCTCGCCCGCCTCGACGGCGGAGCTCACTGCGGCCTGGATTGCCTGGGAAAGGTCTGCGGGGGTCACGACGCCAAGCGTAGGCGAGACGGGGCGCCCGCCCGCCACTCGGTTTACCGGTTGAGACGCCCCGGCGGCCCCGTTCCGGGGTCTCGGCCCCGATCCGCACGGTCTGTTCGCTCAGGGCGAACTCTGTCGCACGCGTGGTCGGCCCGCGCGCGGGGCGGCCGGCCGGGCCGTCCGGTGAGCCGCATCAGGCGCCGGACCAGGACCACCAAGTCGGCCGGATCGAAGGGCTTGCCGAGGTAGCCGTCCACCCCGGCCGCCTCCCCCAGGTCGAGGTCCCCCGGGGTGCAGGCGCTCACGATCGCGATCGGCAGCCGGCTGGTGTCCGGGGTGGCGCGCAGCCGGGCCGCCGTCCGCAGGCCGTCCAGCCGAGGCATCATCACGTCCAGCGTCACCACGTCCGGCTTCACCCGGCGGATGACCTCCAGGCACTCGGCGCCGTCGGCGGCGGTCACCACCTCGAAGCCTTCGAGCTCCAGGTTGACCCTGATCAGCTGACGGATCGCCTCGCTGTCGTCCACCACGAGGACCCGCCCGGACACTCCCGACACCTCACCGAGGGTATCGGCGGCCCCGTCGCCCCGTCCGCTCTTTGGACACTTCCGCTCCCCCGCCGGCCGGAGCCGCCGGACGATCTTCCGGGAAACCCGTGCACGGACCACGGGTGGAGCCTGGTAGTGTTCTCCACGTCGGAAGCGCGAGCGGCCGACAGGCCGACAGGCCCCCGTAGCTCAGGGGATAGAGCACCGCCCTCCGGAGGCGGGTGCGTAGGTTCGAATCCTACCGGGGGCACTTCGCAGCAAGTGCCAACAGAGGCCCAGATCAGTGGAATCGACCACGGATCTGGGCCTTCGTCGTGTTCCGGGGGCGGCCGCCGGGAGCCCCCCGGACGGGCCCGGGGCTCAGGAGGCGGAGGCCTCGATCCGGGTGTAGAGGTCCGCGATGGTGTGGTCGAAGTAGGCGCTGTACGAGGTGTCGTCGGTGTCGCCGCCCTGCTCGTAGCCCCCGATCGCGCCGACCACCTCACCGGTGGCGGTGTCGATCCACGGGCCGCCGCTGGTGCCGGACGGGTAGGACGGGCACTGGACGACCCGCTGGTAGCCGGTCTGCCGGCCGGTGGTGTCGGTGCACAGCAGCGGCTCCTCGGAGTCGGCCGGGTAGCCGTAGAGCCGGACGGTCGCGCCGAAGGGTTCGCCGGCGCCGAGCTTGTTGCCGCCGACCACGTCCTCCACCTCGCGCCCGTCGCTGGGGGCGGTCTCCAGGATCGCGAAGTCCTCGTCCACGTCGCCCTTCTGGGACCAGCCGGGGGTGGTGTGGATCGCGGTGACCTGCCAGCTGCCGTACGGGGCGGAGCCGTCGCGGTAGCCGGGGACGAAGGTGACGCCGTCGGTGCTGCTGAGGCAGTGCGCGGCGGTCAGCAGCAGGTTGCCGCCGGTGCTGTGCAGCACGCTCGCGGTGCAGAAGTGCTTGCCGGCCGCCACCGAGCCGCTGAACAGCGCGCCGACGGTGGCGGATTCGCGGTCGACGGCCGGGAGCGGGGCCGGGCCGGTGGTGCCGAGGGCGACGTCCTGGGTGGCGGGGGCGGTCGGCGCCGCGGCCGTCGGGGGGTCGGTGGGCGCGGGCGCGCCGGTCGGGGCGGGGGCCGCGACCGGGGCCGGCGAGGCGGGGACCGCCGGGGTGGCGGCCGGGGCGGGTGCGGCCGCGGCACGGGTGCTGCGGGCGGCCTTTCCGGCGGTCGTCGCGTCGGACAGGTCCAGCCCGTGCGTCCCGGTCAGCACGGCGGCGACCGCGACCGCGGACAGCGCGGTGAGCAGGGACGGGACCAGCAGGCCGCGACGGCGGGTCCTCTGGCGGCGGTGCTTGCCCATGCCTGCTTCTCCTGCCGGGGCGATCGGTGGCGGCGTCCGGTCAACGACTATGGCGCCTCAGCCTGGTAGCGGCGTGACCGGCTCCTTGGAGCTCGATGAGAAATCCGCCACCCGACCGTGTCCCCGGCGCCGCCGCCCGCGCCCCGGCGTCACCGGTCGGCGAGCACCGCGTCCAGTTCCGCGGCCCCGACGAAGGCGGTGTGCGTTCCGGCGGCGGTGCAGGCGAAGGCCCCGGCCACCGTACCGGCTCGGGCGCAGTCCAGCGGCGCGCGGCCCTGGAACCAGGCGTACAGGAAGCCCGAGACGAAGGAGTCCCCGGCGCCGTTGGTGTCCACCACCGGGCGGCCCGGGTCGACGGCCGGCAGGTGGCGCGGCGCGGGGTCGTCCCGGGTGAGCACGTGGCAGCCCTCGGCACCGGCGGTGGCGACCACCACCCGTGCGCGCCCCTCGGCGAGGATCGCGCGCATCACCTCCTCGTGCCGGCCGCGGCAGCCCGCCACCGAGAGGAACACCAGGTCGGAGCCGAGCGCGTAGTCGCGGTGGTGCGGGTCGGCGCCGTCCCAGTCGTGCAGGTCGGTGGAGGTGGTGCGGCCGAGGCGGCGCAGGTCGCCGTACATGTCCCGGTTGACGCCGGTGATGGAGAGGTGGATGTGCCGGCTGCGCTCGGCGTACGGCAGGTAGAAGGCGCGCGGCAGCCGCAGGTCGGCGGGGTGGCGGCCGTCGAAGAAGGAGAACCGGCGGCCGGCCGCGTCCACCAGGTTGACGCCGCGCGGGGTGCCGTGGGGGCTCACCAGGTGCGCGAAGTGCAGGCCGTGGCGCGCGTAGTGGGCGCGGACCAGGTCGCCCTGCGGGTCCTCGCCGAGGAAGTCGAGGAACGCGGTGCGCAGCCCGAGGTGGTGGGCGCCGAGGGCGACGCCGTTGCCGGTGTGGCCGACGTAGTCCCGCACCGGTTCGACGAACCCCGAGTCGCCGGAGGGGATCTCCAGCCGCTCGACCCGGACGATGGTGTCCACTCCGGTACCGCCGACGACGAGCAGGTCGAACTCCGGCAGCATGGCGCCTCCTTGATCCTGGACGGTGCCAGGAGTCAAGCAGGCGCCGGAGGTTGACTGCAAGATCTTGCTGCAAATTTCAGTCGGCGGGTGGTCGCTTCGAGCCCGCGTCGGCCCGGACCTCGGCTCGGACCTCCCCGGCCTCCCCGGCCCGCTCGGCCCCCTTCACCTCCCCGACCGGCACGGCGGCGGGGACGGGGGCGGCCCCGCCGCGCGCCGGGCGGTGGTCGATCATCAGCGTCGCGACCAGCGCGGCCAGCAGCAGCACACCCATCGCCACCCAGGTCGCGACGACGTAGCCGTGCACCGCGCCCTGCGCCCGCACCGCCGGGCCGGCCGCGACCCGGGCGGCCAGGAAGCTCGCCGTGGCGCTCGCGGCGACCGTGTTCAGCAACGCGGTGCCGACCGAACCGCCCACCTGCTGGGCCGAGTTGATGGTGGCCGAGGCCGCACCGGCCTCGTGCGGGGCGACCCCGAGGGTGGCCAGGTTCATCGCCGGCATGAACACCAGGCCCATGCCGAAGCCGAGCAGCAGCTCGGCGGGCAGCACCAGTGCGGCCCAGTTGCTGTCCACCCGCATCTGCGTCAGCCAGGCCATGCCGCCCGCGGCCAGCAGCAGACCGGGGCCGATCAGCTTCCGGGTCGCCACCCTGGTCATCATCCGGGCCGCGAAGCCCGTCGAACTCAGCACGATGGCGGCCGTCATGGGCAGGAAGGACAGGCCCGACACGATCGGCGAGAAGTGCTTGATGCCCTGGAGGTAGTAGGTCAGGAACAGGAACAGGCCGAACATGCCGATCATCGCCAGGCCCACCGAGAGCGCGCCGCCGCCGCGGTTGCGGTCCGCGATGATGTGGGTCGGCAGCAGCGGGTGCGCCGTCCGCCGTTCGACCAGGACGAACAGCGCCAGCAGCGCCGCGCCCAGGCCCAGCGAGCCGAGCACCAGGGCGTCGCCCCAGCCCCGGCCCACCGCCTCGGAGGTGCCGTAGACGACCGCCAGCAGGCCGCCGCAGCCGAGCAGCGCCCCGGGCAGGTCCAGCCGGGTCCGGTGGCCCTTGGCGGTGTGGTCGCGCTTCAGCACGGAGAACGCCGCGAAGGCGGTGACGACGGCGATCGGCACGTTGACGAACAGGCACCAGCGCCAGTCCAGGTACTCGGTCAGCACGCCGCCGGCCAGCAGGCCGATCGCCGAGCCGCCGCCGGCGACGGCGCCGAAGATGCCGAAGGCCGTACTGCGTTCCCGGGGGTCGGCGAAGGTGGTGGAGAGCAGCCCCAGCGCGGCGGGGGCGAGCAGCGCGCCGAACGCGCCCTGGAGGGCGCGGGCGCCGAACAGCATGGCCGGGCCGAGCGCGGCGCCGCCGAGCGCGGAGGCGAGGGCGAAGCCCAGCAGGCCGACGGTGAAGACGCGCTTGCGGCCGAAGAGGTCACCCAGTCGTCCGCCGAGCAGCAGCAGACCGCCGAAGGCCAGCGAGTAGGCGGTGATCACCCACTGGCGGTCGGCGTCCGAGATGCCCAGGTCCCGCTGGGCGGACGGCAGGGCGATGTTCACGATGGTGATGTCGAGCACGATCATGAGCTGGGCGGTGGCGATGACGGCCAGCGCCCACCAGCGGCGTCGGTCCGCGTCCTCATGACCGGTGGCGGGGTGCGCGGGCACTGGTCCAGCCTTCCGGAGTCGGGCGGAGAGATCACGCAGTCGCCTTCCAGCCAAACCCCGGCCCGGACGGATGGCAAGGAAAAACCTGGCCAAATCCACCCGTTCGGGACCAAAGGACGAGGACCCCGGGACTCGCGACCGAGTCCCGGGGCCCTCGGAAAGGACTCAGAGCGCCGAGAGCTCGTCGACCAGGTCGTCCAGCCCCAGCGAGCCCAGCGAGAGCGCCGCCATGTGCCAGGCCTTGAGGTCGAACTCCTCGCCGCGCGCCTCGTGCGCCGCCTTCGCCGCCGCCCGGCCGCGCAGCCAGGCGCGCTCGCCCAGCTTGTAGCCGATCGCCTGGCCGGGCAGGCCCAGGTAGCGGACCAGCTCGCTGTCCAGGAAGTCGTCGCCCAGGCCGCAGTACAGGCCGAAGAACTCCCGGGCGTGCTCGGGGCTGACCGGCTCGCCCGGCTTGTACGGGGAGTCCGCCGGGAAGTCCAGGCCCACGTGCATGCCGATGTCGACGATGACCCGCAGCGCCCGCATCATCTGCGCGTTGAGGTAGCCCAGGCGGTGGCCCGGGTCGGTGAGGTAGCCGAGCTCGTCCATCAGGCGCTCGGCGTACAGCGCCCAGCCCTCCATGTTGGCGCTGACCCCGCCGAGGCTGGCCTGGTAGGTGGAGAGCCGGTCCGCGACGTAGTTCCACTGCGCGAGCTGGAGGTGGTGGCCCGGGACGCCCTCGTGGTACCAGGTGGAGACCAGGTCCCAGACCGGGAAGCTGTCCCGGCCGACCAGCGGCAGCCAGGTCCGCCCGGGACGGCTGAAGTCCAGCGAGGGGGCGGTGTAGTACGGCGCGGCGGCGCTGCCCGCCGGAGCGATCCTCGACTCGACCCGGGTGACCGGCTCGGCCAGGTCGAAGTGGGTGCCCTGGAGGTCCCGGATCGCCTGGTCCATCAGGCCCTGGAGGTACTCCCGGGCGGCCTCGGCGCCCTCGATGGCCGGACCGTCGGTCTCCAGCCACTTCATCGCCGCCAGCCGGCCCTCGCCCGGCCGCACCCTCTCGGCCTCGGTCTCCATCTGCGCCAGCAGGTCGTGGAACTCGCTCCAGGCCCAGGTGTAGGCCTCGTCCAGGTCCAGGTCGGCGCCGGTCCAGTAGCGCACCCAGCGGACGTAGCGCTCCCGGCCCACGGTGTCCGGGGCGTCGGCGGCGGCCGGGCCGTAGACGTCACGCAGCCAGTCGCGCAGCTCGGCCAGCGCCCCGGCGGCGGCCACCGCCTGCTTCGACAGCTCCGGGCGCAGGCCCTCCGGCGCGCCCTGGACGAACTGCTCGAACCATCCCGTCCGTCGCTCGTCGGCGGGCGCGTCCTCGCCCAGCCACTCGGCGAACTGCCCGAGCACGGTGGACACCTGGCGCGGGCCGACCGGCAGGCCGCGCTCGATGCCCTCGGCCAGCGTCCCCCGGTACTGCTCGAACGCCACCGGGACCTTCGCCAGCCGGCGGCCGATCACCTGCCACTCGGCCTCGGTGTCGGTACCCATCAGGGTGAACGACTCGCGCAGCTCGTGCACCGGGGAGCCGAGGTTGCGCAGCGAGCGGAAGCTCTCCCCCGCCTCGTGGACGAGGAGTTCGGCGGTCAGCCGCTCGCGCAGCAGCCGGGCGCAGCGGCGCTCCGCCTCGTCCTCCGCCGCGCCGGCCTTCTCGGCCTCGTCGAGCCTCGCCAGGGTGCGGCGGGCGAGGTCGGCGACGGCCTCGGGGCCGGCCGGGGAGAGGTCGGGCAGGCGGTCGTCCTCGGGGTTGAGGCCGAGGTAGACCGCGATCAGCGGGTCGAGCTCGGCCAGTTCGCGGACGTGGTCGTCGGCGATGCGGCGCGGGGTGGTGCCGTCGGCGGTGATCAGTTCTTCACGCATCCGGACATCATTTCGCGGCCCGGCCGCTTCGCAACCCTTTTGCCTGGTCCCGCCCGGGAAATCCGTTCGGCGCGACCGGTTCCGATCCGTAGCGCGCCCGTTACGCTGGCCGCCATGGAAGCCAGCCCCGCCCCGGCCGTCGGTCCGCCACCCGTCCCGGCCGAGTCCGAGCCGCGCCCGCGTCGCACCGGCTACCGGCGGCTGCCGGTCGAGCGGCGGCGCGAGCAGCTGATCGCGGTCGCCCTGGAGCTGTTCGCCTCCCGGCCGCCCGAGGAGGTGGGCCTGGACGACGTCGCCGAGGCCGCCGGGGCCTCCCGCCCGCTGGTGTACCGCTACTTCGCGGGCGGCAAGCAGCAGCTGTACGAGGCCGCGCTGCGCTCCGCGGCGCAGGAGCTGACCAGCCGGTTCGCGGTGCCGCTGAGCGGGACGCCGTCGGAGCAGCTGTCGTCGGTGCTGGACGGCTACTTCGCCTTCGTGGTCGAGCACGAGGCGGGCTACTCGGCGCTGCTGCGCGGCGGTTCGGTGGTGGAGACGGCCCGCACCTCGGCGATCGTGGACGACGTCCGGCGGGCGGCGCTGCGGCGCACCCTGCGCCACCTGGGCGTGCGGGAGGCCGGGCCGCGGCTGACCCTGCTGGTGCGCTCGTGGATCGCGGTGGTCGAGGGCGCGTCGCTGAGCTGGCTGGACGAGGGGCGGGCGCTGCCGGTGGCGGAGCTGCGCGACTGGCTGGTGGACCAGTTCACCGCGATGGCGGCGGCGACGGCGCTGCACGATCCGCAGACGGCCGAGGTGCTGGCGGGCCTGCTCGCGCTGGAGGGGCCGCGGGCGCGGCGGGCGGAGCGGCTGCGGGCGGTGCTGGCGCGCCCGTGAGGCTCCCGACCCCCGTGCCAAGGGTCGGGGCCGGCCTGCGGGCCGCTTACGCCTTGCCGAGCACCTGCCGCTGGCGTCCGAGCCCGTCGATCTCGATCTCGACCACGTCGCCCGGGGCGAGGTACGGCGTGCCGGGGCGGCCCAGGGTGACCCCGGCCGGGGTGCCGGTGATGATCACGTCGCCGGGCTCCAGCACCATGAACCGGCTCGCGTAGCGGACCAGTTCGAGCACCGGGAAGATCATCTCGGCGGTGCTGCCGTGCTGCCGCCGCTCGCCGTTGACCCAGAGCCGCAGGGTCAGCGCCTGCGGGTCGGCCACCTCGTCGGCGGTGACCAGCCAGGGGCCGAGCGGGGTGAAGGTCTCCGCCGACTTGCCCTTGTCCCACTGGCCGCCGCGTTCGAACTGGAAGGCCCGCTCGGTGACGTCGTTGGCGATCGTGTAGCCGGCGATCACCTCGGCCGCCTCGGCGTGCGAGTCCAGGTAGCGAGCGGTGCGGCCGATCACGATCGCCAGCTCGGCCTCGTAGTCGGTCTTCTCGCCGCCCCTCGGCACCAGCACCTCGTCGTAGGGGCCGACGACGGTGGAGCTCGGCTTGAGGAAGATCACCGGTTCCTCCGGGATCGCCGCCCCGGCCTCGGCCGCGTGGTCGCGGTAGTTGAGCCCGATGCCGAGCACCTTGCCCGGCCGGGCCACGGGTGCGCCCACCCGCAGGCCGTCGAGGTCGACCACCGGCAGGACGCCGGCGGCCGCGTCCCGGGCCAGGGCGGCCGGGTCCAGCCCGGCCAGGAAGGCCCCGTCGAGGTCGCGGGCGCGCCCCGAGAGGTCGTACGCGGTGCCGTTCTCGCCCAGGACGACCGGGCGTTCGGCGCCCGGGGGTCCGACGCGCAGGAGCTTCATCGATCCGTCACCAGCCTTTCGTCACGGCTCACCGGAGCGGCACGGGCGCCGCTCCCGAGCCCGGGAACGAGGTATACCAACGCCCCGGGCCGCGGACCAGACCGTCCCGATGGGCGGAATCCCTCCGGCCCCGGCCGCGCCCGACGGCTGACGGGCGCACGCCCAGGGCGAACGCGGGCGCGCCGGGGCGCCGGGGGGCGCAGGATGCCCTGCATGGAGATCATCCAGGTACGCGACGAATTGCACATGATCACACTGGAGTTCGGCGCCGCCTACCTCTGGCGCGACGAACACGGCCTCACCCTGGTCGACACCGGCATCGCCGGCTCGGCCGACGCCGTCGAGCAGGGCATCCGCGCCACCGGGCAGGAACCGGCCGCGCTGCGCCGGATCGTGCTCACCCACCACCACGAGGACCACACCGGCTCGGCCGCCGTGCTCGCCCGGCGGTACTGCGCCCAGGTGGTGGCGCACCGGCTGGACGCCCCGGTGATCCGGCGCGAGCAGCCGGCGCCGCCACCGGTGCTGAGCCCCTTCGAACAGCGGCTGTGGGACGGCCGGCCGCCGATCCCGCCCGCGGAGCCCTGCCGGGTGCACCGGGAGGTCGAGGAGGGCGACGTGCTGGACATCGGCGGCGGCGCGGTGGTGCTGCACGTGCCGGGGCACACCGACGGCAGCATCGCGCTGCACCTGCCCGGCCGCGGTGTGCTGTTCACCGGGGACACGGCGGCCAACGTCCAGGGCCGGACCATGCCCGGGGTGTTCAACACCGACCCGGCGCGGGCGCTCGCCTCCTTCCACCGGCTGGCCGCGCTGCCGGTGGAGACGGTGGTGTTCGGGCACGGCGACCCGATCGCCCGGGACGCCTCAGCCGCCCTGCGCGCCGCCGCCGAGCAGCACGCCCGGGTGTAGGCCCAGGCCACGGGCTCGGCCCGGGCCGAGCCGGGCGACCTCCCGCTGCCAGTGGGCGAGGTCGCGCCGTGCGTCCGCCCGGGCCTCCGGGGTGGCGCCCGGGGCCTGGGCCAGCTCGTCCAGCAGGGCGACGGCGTCGCCCGGGCTGCCGTCCCGGGCCAGCCAGAGCGCCAGGTCGTGGCAGGTGCGCAGGGTGCGCGGGTCGTCCGGGCCGCAGATCCGGGCAAAGTCGGGGACGAGCCCGATGAGGATCTCCACCGCCTGCGCCGCCTCTCCCGCCGAGCCGTACTGCCAGGCCCGGTCGGCCCGCCGGCGCAGCTGCTCCGGGCTCGGGTCCTCCGGGCGCAGCATCCCGGGCCGGACGGTGCGCAGCCGCTCCAGCACCTCGGCGGCGCCGCCCGGCCGCTGCTCGGGCCGCTTGGCGAGCAGCCGGGCGATCAGGTCGGCCAGCGCCGGGTCCATGCTGCGGACCGCCGGCGGGACCTCGTTCAGGTGCTTGTACACGTACTCGGCGGCCGAGCCGGCGCTGAACGGGCGGGCGCCGGTGCAGACCTGGTACAGCATGATGCCGAGCGCGTAGAGGTCGGCCCGGCCGTCCACCCCGCCGCCGGACAGGCACTCCGGCGCCATGTACGGGAGGGAGCCGAGCACGTTGCCGGTGGCGGTGAGCCGGACGGTCTGGTCGGCCAGCAGCGCGATGCCGAAGTCCAGGACCTTGGCCCGCTGCCCCTCGTCGGCGATCATCACGTTCTCGGGCTTGATGTCCCGGTGGACGACCCCCTCGCGGTGCGCGGCGTCCAGGGCCTTGCACACGTGCCGCATCCAGCGCAGCATCTGCTTGTGGTCCGGCGGGCCCTCCTTGAGCACCTCGGACAGCGCCCGGCCGCGGACCAGCTCCATCACCAGGTACGGGATCTTCCCGGAGCCGCTCTCGGTCCATCCGTAGTCGTAGACGGTCACGATGTGCGGGTTGTTGAGGCCGCCGGCCGTGCGGGCCTCGACGACGAACCGGCTGACCGCCTCCTGGTCGGTGGCGTGCTCGGCGAGCAGCACCTTGACCGCGACCTTCCGGCCGATGGTCGTGTCGGTCGCCCGCCAGACCACGCCGAACCCGCCCCTGCCCAGCCGCTGCTCCAGCAGGTAGCGACCGCCGAGCACTGTGCCTTCCTCCATGCCCTCCCCCAACTCGACCGCGCCCGCCCGGCGTTCGCCGCCGGGCGGGTCGGAGGGGTCACCATAGCGGCGGCCGGGGACGAACGGGTGAACGGGCCCGGACGGCCTCGGCCGCGGTCTCGGTCACGGTCCCGGCTACGGCTTGGGCTTGGGCAGTCCGGGCGGGTTGATCTCGGAGTTCGCCACCGCCTCGCCGTCCAGGCCCCAGCGCTTGAGCACCTGCCCGTACGTGCCGTTCCTGATCAGCTCCTCGATCGCCCCGTTCAGCGCCTTGACCAGTCCGTTGTCCTTCCTGGTGGTCGCCGCGATCTTGCCGAGGACGTCCGCGCCGCCGCCGGAGTAGGTGCCGACGACCTCGGTCTCGCCGGTCTGCACGGCGTGGAAGGCCAGGCTGGGGTTGGGGCCGGTGTAGACGTCGATCCGGCCGGAGGAGAGCGCCAGGTAGTAGTCCGACCCCTGGAAGTACTTGATGTCGATCGGCTTGAGGCCGTTCCGGACGTTCTCCTCGCTCCAGGCGATCAGCAGCTTCTCCTGGTTGGTGCCGCTGTTGACGCCGACGGGCCGGCCCGCGAGGTCCTTCGCGCCGGCGACCTTGATCCCGCTGCCCTTCTTGGCCTCGAAGCCCAGGACGTCCAGCCGGTAGGTGGCGAAGTCGTACTTCTCCTTGCGCGCCTCGGTGACGGTGATGTTGGACAGGCCCACGTCGTACTTGCCGCTGTCCAGGCCGACGAAGATGTTCTCCCAGGAGACCGGGTTGAACTCGACCTCGAGGCCCAGCACGTTGCCGATCAGCACCGCGAGGTCCGGCTCGACACCGATGATCGTCTTGTCGTCGTCGGCGTAGAAGTCCAGCGGCGGGGTGGTGCCGAGGGAGTCGACCACGCTCAGCTTCCCCTTGCGTCTGATCTCCTCCGGGACGAGCGCGGCGATCGCCTCGACCTTGGACGTGGTGACCCGGTTCTGGTTCGGCGACAGGTTCACCACCGTGCCGTCCGGCGCGGTGCTGCCGCCCTTGGCCGGGGCGAGTTCCGCCGCCGCGCCCGTGGCGCCACTGCCGCAGCCGGCCAGGGCGAGGGCGGAGGCGAGCGCGCAGGCGGCGGCCACGAGGGCGCGACGGGGTACGGACATGGCGGAACTCCTCATCGGTGAAGGGGGGGTTTGGGGGAAGGGGGGTCAGAGGACCTTGGCCAGGAAGGCCCGGGTGCGCTCGTGCCGCGGCCGGTCCAGGACCTCGGCGGGCGGGCCCTGCTCGACCACCACACCGCCGTCCATGAACACCACGGTGTCGGCCACCTCGCGGGCGAAGCCGATCTCATGGGTGACCACGATCATCGTGGTGCCGCTGCGGGCCAGGTCCTTGATGACGTCCAGCACCTCGCCGACCAGCTCCGGGTCGAGCGCCGAGGTCGGCTCGTCGAACAGCAGCACCTTCGGCTCCAGCGCCAGCGCCCGGGCGATCGCCACCCGCTGCTGCTGCCCGCCGGACAGCTGCCGGGGGTAGGCGGCGGCCTTGTCGGCCAGCCCGACCCGCTCCAGCAGCGCCAGCGCCGTCGCCCTGGCCCCGGCCTTGGGGCGGCGCAGCGCGGCGACCGGCGCCTCGACCAGGTTCTCCAGCACGGTGAGGTGCGGGAACAGGTTGAAGTTCTGGAAGACGAAGCCGATGCCGGTGCGCTGGCGCAGCACCTCGCGCTCCTTGAGCTCGTACAGCCGGTCCCCGGAGCGCCGGTAGCCGATCAGCTCGCCGTCGATGGCGACGTGGCCGCGGTCCAGCTTCTCCAGGTGGTTGATCGCCCGCAGCAGGGTGGACTTGCCGGAGCCGGACGGGCCGAGCACCACGGTCACCGAGCCGGCCGGGACGTCCAGGTCGACGCCGCGGAGCACCTCCAGCCGGCCGAAGCTCTTGTGCAGGCCGCGGACCCGCACCATCGGCGCCGCCTCGGCGGGTTCGGCCAGGGGCGGTTCGGCCACAGGGGATTCGGGCTTCGCCAGGATGGTCACGACTGTCCTCCGGAGGTGCGGGCGGCGGCGGGCCGGGTGCGGTCCGGCAGGCTCCGGGCGAAGGCCCGGACGCGCTGCCACGGGGTGGGCGGCGGGGTGCGTTCGGCGCCGCGGGCGAAGTGGCGTTCGACGTAGTACTGGCCGATCGAGAGCACGGTGGTCAGCAGCACGTACCAGACGGTGGCGACCATCAGCAGCGGCACCACCCGGCCGGTGCGGCCGTAGATGACCTGGGCCTGGTAGAAGAGCTCGCCGATGGCCATCACGTAGACCACCGAGGTGCCCTTGAGCAGCGAGACCACCTCGTTGGCGGCGGCCGGCAGGATGCCTCGCATGGCCTGCGGCAGCACGATCCGCCAGCCCTGGCGCCAGCGCGGGATGCCGAGCGCGGCGGCGGCCTCCCGCTGGCCGGCGTCCACCGCGACGATGCCGCCGCGGATGATCTCGGCGGCGAACGCGGCCTGGTGCAGCCCGAGGCCGAGCACCGCCGCGCCGAGCGCGCCGAGCACCCCGACCGTCTCCACGTCGCCGAAGGTCGGGCCGAACGGGATGCCGATCCCGAACCGCTTGTACAGGTAGGAGAGGTTGAACCAGAACACCAGCTGGACGATCAGCGGGATCGAGCGGAACACCCACACGTACGCCCAGGCGATGGACCGCAGGATCGCACTGCGGGACAGCCGCATCGCGGCCACCGCGGCGCCCAGCACGAAGCCCAGCACCGTGCCGTAGAAGGTGAGTTCGAGGGTCCGGCCGATTGCCCGGAGGATGGTGTCGGCGGTGAAGTAGAGCCGGAAGGTGGCCCAGTCCCAGCCGGGGTTGGTGGCCAGGCCGTGGGCGAACTGGGCGAGGACGACCAGGGCGGCGAGGCCGACGGCCCAGCGCCAGGGGTGCCGGGCGGGGACGGTCCGCAGGCCGTCCAGGTCGTCGAGGTCGAGGGGGGCCGCCGGCCTCGACGGGGCCGGCGGCGCTGCGGTGCTGACGGTCATCGGGACTCCTTCGGGGTGGTCGGGGACCCGGCGGTCAGGCGTGCTCGGGCGGGCTGATCTGCGACTCCTTGATCGCCGAGTCGGCGACCCCCCACTTGCGCAGGATCCGCTCGTACGTCCCGTCCTTGATCAGCTGGTTGACCGCCGCCTGGAGGGCCGGGGCGAGCGTCGAGCCCTTCTTCAGGGCGAAGCCGACGTCGAGGCGGTGGAACTCGCCGAGGAAGCGGGTCCCGGAGGCCTCCTGCGCCGCCTGGTGGCGCAGGCCGTTGATGGTGGACATCTCGATGTCCACCCGGCCCTGCTGGAGGCCGGCCAGCAGGGCGCCGCTCTCGCTGAACGCCCTGACCTCGTACGGCTTCTTCCCGGCGTCGGCGCAGACGTTCTTCCGGCTGTTCAGGGTGGTTTCGAAGGTGGTGCCGGCGCTGGTGCCGACGACCAGGCCGCACAGCTGGACCAGGTCGGTGACCGGCTGGATCGCGGTGTTGTCCTTCTTCACCGCGAAGCCCTGGCCGTCGTCGATGTAGGTGACGAAGTCGATGGTCTTCAGCCGGGCCGTGGTGACCCCGAAGTTGCCGGTGCCGACGTCGAACTTCCCGCTGTCCAGCGCGGGCAGGATGGTCTCGAAGGCGGCCTCCTCGCGCCGCACGGTCAGGCCGAGCACCTTGGCCACCGCGTCGGTGAAGTCCACGTCGATCCCGGCGGGCTTCTTGTCGGCCTGGTCGACGTGGAACGCGGAGGGCGGTGTGCCGAAGGAGGAGCCGAACTTCAGCGTCCCGGCCTTGCGGACCTCCTCGGGCAGCAGCGCGGCGGCGGCCTCCGACTTCGCCAGGGCGGCGACGACGTCCTCGGTGGCGGTGGCGGCCGGACCGCCCGTCCCCGCCGCACTCGCGATCTTCGGGTCCGAACCGCAGGCGGCCAGGGCCAGGACCGGCAGCAGGGCGGTGGTCGCGAGCAGGCGGCGACGGACGGTGGTGGTTCTCACGGGGGGCCTCTCAGGAGGTCGGGGTCAGAGCGGGCAGGTGATCCCGGACGGGCAGCTGCTTCTCGAAGGGGAGCGGGCCGACGGTCAGCGGATCGGCCGAGACGTCGAACAGCGGGGTGTATCCGGCCACCAGGTAGAGGTGCTTCGCCTCCGGCTGGCGCGGCCCGGTGGTCAGGTAGAAGCGGGTGTAGCCGGCCTCGGCGGCCGTCCGCTCCAGCTCGGCCAGCACCCGGCGGGCCAGGCCGCGGCGGCGGTGCGCGGAGTGCGTCCACATCCGCTTCACCTCGGCGGTGCGCTCGTCGTAGCGCTTGTACGCGCCGCCGGCCACCGGTTCGCCGTCCTCCAGCAGGAGCAGCAGCGCGCCGTGCGGCTCGGCGAAGGCCTCACCCGGGTAGCGGGTCATCTCCTGGCGCCCCTCGGGGCCGTACCGGGTGACGTACTCGTGGGTGAGCTCGCGCAGCAGCGGTTCGACCAGCGGGTCGTCGAGCGTGGCCCGGCGGAACTCCCACCCGGGGGCGGTGCCCGCGCTCACGCCTGCGCCGCGATCAGCTGGTGGCGGTCGCGCTCGGCGCGCTCGGCCCGGGCGGCGTCCCGCTTGGCGACCTCCTCGCGGACGATCGGGATGACGTACCGGCCGAAGTCGATGGCGTCGTCCAGCAGGTCGTAGCCGCGCGCGGAGAGGATGTCCACGCCGAGGTCGTAGTAGTCGAGCAGCGCCTGGGCGACCGTCTCCGGGGTGCCGACCAGCGCGTTGGAGTTGCCCCTCCCGCCGGTGGCCGCGGCGGTCGGCGTCCACAGCGCGCGGTCGTAGCGCTCGCCGGCCTCGGCGATCTCGACCAGCCGCTGGGAGCCCGTGTTCTCGGGGGCCTCGACCGCACCGCCCCGGCGGGCCCGGATCGCGGCCACCGTCCGGTGCGCCTTCTCCCAGGCCAGCTCCTCGGTCGGCGCGATGATCGGCCGGAACGCCACCTGGATCCGCGGCACATCGGTGCGCCCGGCCGCGCGGGCCGCCTCCTTCACGCGCTCGATCTGCTCGGCGGTGCGGGCCAGCGGCTCGCCCCAGAGGCAGTAGATGTCCGCCTCGGCGCCGCCGGCCGCGTAGGCCGCGTCCGAGGAGCCGCCGAAGGAGACCGCCGGGCGCGGCTGCTGGACGGGGAAGACGTCCGAGACGAAGTCGTTGAAGCGGTAGTGCGGGCCCTCGTGGTCGAAGGGCTCCCGGCTGGTCCAGGCCTTCTTGACGATGCCGATGTACTCGCGGGTGCGCTCGTAGCGCTGGTCCTTGGTCAGGAAGTCGCCCTCGCGCTGCTGCTCGTGGTCGTTGCTGCCGGTGATGAAGTGCACGGTCAGCCGGCCGTCGCTGATCCGGTCGAGCGTCGCGAAGGTCTTGGCCGCGAAGGTCGGGTACGAGACGTTCGGCCGGTGCGCCAGCAGGATCTGGAGGCGGTCCAGGTGCGAGGCGAGGAAGGCCGCCGCGGCGGCCGGCTCCGGCGCCCCGGCCGCGTAGGCGAAGAGCACCCGGTCCCAGCCGTGGTCCTCGTGCGCCCGGGCCAGCCGCAGGGTGTAGTCGCGGTCGAAGGCGGCGGTGGTGCGGGCGACGGTCTCCGAACCGTCACTGGTGGCGGCGATTCCGAGGAACTCGACGGGCATGGCGGAACCTTTCGGATGGGCGGAAGTCCGGTGGCCGCGGGTGGGCGGGCCGGACGCGGCCGTGGCGGGGCACGGCCGTCGGGCGGAGGTACGCGGCGGCGGGAGCGGTGGAGTGCTGCGGCGGAGCGGTGGAGTGCGGCCGGAGCGCAGTGCGGAACCGTCGGCGACGGTCGACATGTGACGGGGCGTCGGCCACCCCGGAGGTGAGCCGAGGGAGGGCTACCCGGAGGGATCGGGGCCGAGCGGGATCGGGGCCGGACGGGCGGCCCGCCGTCGGGTCAGCCGCGACACGCCGCGGACCACACCCGACCGAAGTCGATGTGGTCGCGGGTGACCAGGGGCTGCTCGGCGTACATGGGCTCAAGTTGAACAGTCGGCCGATCGGTACGTCAACCATCCCTCGTTGCCGCACTGTTGCGATCTCCCGTCGCGTTTCAGAGGTGTTTCGGGCGGATGGCCGGACGCCCCGACCACCCTTGACAGCCGTCGATCGCGCATGCGTACGATCGACGCGGAGTGCAGTGCCACGCGCCGCCCGTGTTGAGGGACACGGACCGCGCCCGCGTACGTGACCACCGCCGTACCTCCTCCCACCCGCACTCCGCCCAGGAGCCGCCGCCATGGCCACCCCGCAGGACGTCCTGCCCGCCCTCCCCGTCCACCACCGGCCCGCCGCGCCCGACGGCTCCGGCGGACCACCCTCCGGCCCGCCCGCCGCCGAGGCCCGGATCGTCGCCCGCCGCAAGCCCGGCCAGTGGGCCGCGGCCGCCGTCGCGCTGCTGCTGGCCGCGATGGCGGCCAACTCGGTGATCCACAACAAGGCCTTCCAGTGGGGCGTGGTCGCCGACTGGTTCACCGCCCGCTCGGTGCTCGACGGCCTCACCCTGACGCTCTGGCTGACCGCCGTCACCCTCGCCCTCGGCTTCGTGCTCGGCACCGTCCTCGCCACCATGCGGCTGTCCACCAACCCGGTGCTGCGCACACTGAGCTGGGGCTTCATCTGGGTGTTCCGCTCCACCCCGCCGCTGGTGCAGCTGCTGTTCTTCTTCAACATCGGCGCGCTCTACCCGACCCTCGGCCTGGGCATCCCGTTCGGCCCCGAGTTCGTCACGGTGAAGACCGTCAACCTGATGGGCCCCACGCTGACCGCCGTCATCGGCCTCACCCTGCTGGAGACCGCGTACGCCGCCGAGGTGATCCGCGGCGGCATCCTCTCCGTGGACCGCGGCCAGCTGGAGGCGGCGGCCGCGCTCGGGCTCGGCCGGTGGCGGGTGCTGCGCCGGATCGTGGTGCCGCAGGCGATGCGGGCGATCGTGCCGACCGCCGGGAACATGCTGATCGGCGCGCTCAAGGGCACCAGCATCGTCAGCGTGCTGGCCGTCTCCGACCTGCTCTACTCGGTGCAGCTGGTCTACCTCCAGTCGTACCAGGTCATCCCGATGCTGGTGGTCGCCACCCTCTGGTACCTGGTCGTCACCACCCTGCTGTCCATCGGCCAGTACTACGTGGAACGGCACTTCGCCAGGGGCGCCACCCGCGACGGCCTGCCGCCCACCCCGCTCCAGCGGGCCCGCGCGGCCTTCGCCAAGGTGGTGCGGGCCCATGAGTGAGCACGGCGAGCGCATCACCCCAGGCAGCGCCGTCGTGATCGTCGGGGCCGGCCCACGCGGCACCGGACTGCTGGAGCGGATCGCCGCCAGCGCCCGCGAACTCCTGCCCGGCGACCGGCCGTTGGAGATCCACCTGGTCGACCCGCACCCGCCCGGCGCGGGCCGGATCTGGCGCCACGACCAGTCCCCGCTGCTGCGGATGAACTCGATGGCCGAGGACGTCACCATGTTCACCGACGAGCGCTCCACCCTCGAAGGGCCGGTCCGCCCCGGCCCCTCACTCGCCGAATGGGCCCGGCGGCAGGAGGAGTTCGCGCCCTACCGGGAGGTCCCCGACCCGGCCGTCCGCGCCGAACTGCGCACCCTCGCCCCCACCGACTTCCCCACCCGCCGGGCCCAGAGCGCCTACCTGGACTGGGCGTTCCGCCGCGCCGTCGCCGACCTGCCGCCGCACATCGCGGTCACCGTCCACCGCGACACCGTCCGGCGGATCGACGGCCCGGCCGACGGCCCGCAGACCGTCCACCTCACCGACCGGACGCTCACCGCCGACCACGTCGCGCTCACCCTCGGCCACCTCGACTCCGCCCCGCACCCGCGCCACGCCGCCGACGCCGAGTTCGCCGCCCGGCACGGCCGCTTCCACCTGCCGCCCGCCTACTCCGCCGACACGGCGGCCGAGTTGGACCGCATCGCCCCCGGCGAACACGTGGTGCTGCGCGGCCTCGGCCTCGCCTCGGTGGACCTCGTCGCGCTGCTCACCGAGGGCCGCGGCGGCCGCTTCGAGCCCACCGGGGACGGGCCCGCGCTGCGCTACCTCCCGTCCGGCCGCGAACCGGTGCTCCACCTCGGCTCCCGGCGCGGCGTCCCCTACCACTCCAAGACCGGCTACCGCCTCCAGGGGCCGCCCGCCCCGCTCCCCCGGTACTTCGACGCGGCCGCCGTGGACGCTGTCCTCGCCCTCGGCGGACAGCTCGAACTCCGGCGCGACTTCTGGCCGTTGATGGCCAAGGAGGTCGGCTTCGGGCACTACCACGAGCTGTTCCACGCCCACCCCGAGCGCACCACGCTGCCCTGGCCGGAGTTCCTCGCCCGCTACGACCGGCACGGCTGGTACACCCCCGAACTCGCCGCCCTGGTCGCCGAGGCCGTCCCCGACCCGGCCGACCGGATCGACTTCGAACGGCTCGACCACCCGCTGGCCGGACTCGAACTCGGCACCGGCGAGGAGCTCCAGGCCCACCTGCGCGGGTACGTCGCCGACGACGCCGACCGCCGGGCCGACCCCGCGCACAGCGCCGACCTCGGCGCCTTCCTCGCCCTGCTCTCGCTGTTCGGCCAGCTCCCCCGGATCACCGCGAGCGGCCGGCTCACCGCCCGCTCGATCGCCGAGGAGGTCGACGAGTGGTTCTTCGGCTACTTCAGCTTCCTCGCCTCCGGCCCGCCCGGCTTCCGGCTGCGCCAGCTGCTCGCCCTCTCCGAGGCCGGGGTGGTGCGCTTCCTCGGCGCGGGCGTCCGGATCCGGCGGGACGAGGCGAGCGGCACCTGGAAGGCCTCCGGCTCCACCGTGCCCGGCCACCTGGTCAGCGCGACGGCACTGGTCGAGGCGTACCTGCCCAAGCACGCGCTGAGCCGCACCCTGGACCCGCTGCTGGGCGAACTGCACCGCACCGGACGGATCGTCGAGGAGGTGGTCACCGACCCGGACCACACCCACCGCTCCGGCCTGGTGACCATCGCCCCCGCCGACAGCCGGCTGCTCGACCCGGCCCTCGGCGGCGCCCCGCACCCGCGCCGCACCGCCCTCGGCCCGCACACCAGCCTGCGCTCGGCCGCCGCCTTCGCCCGGCCGCGCACCGACGCCCCGGCCTTCCGGCAGAACGACGCGGCTGCCCGCGCCCTGCTCCGGGCGCTGGCCGCGCTCCCGGCGGCACCGGCGCTGGCGGCATGAGCGGCGCCCTGCGGCCCGTACCGCTCAGGAGCCGAGGATCTCCGCCACCAGGTCCTCGTCCGTGACGAAGAACGGCGCGGCGGCCACCCGCTGCGCGACGCCCTTCGCGCCCGTGCCGCGCTCCAGCGCGCGGACCGCGTGCGGATCGGCGTCGCCGGACCGGAGCCTTCGGACCAGCCGCAGCGCCTCGTCCCGGTCGATCCGCACCCGCAACGCCCGGACGGCCCGGGCCGGACCGCCGTGGAACCGGGCCCGCTTCCGGTACTCCGCCAGGTCGGCCCGGGCCCGCATGCTGCGCCGGTCGGTCACGCCGAAGGCCTCGTCCAGCCGGGGCACCAGCTCGGTCAGCCGGAGCACCGCGCCCTGGAAGTCACCCCGCCGGGCCTGGCAGGCCGCGAGGTCCTGCCAGGCCCGGAGGACGAGCGGCCCCTGCGGGCCCCAGGCGGTCCTCAGCGCGGGCAGCAGGTCGGTCAGCAGCCGGATCGCGGTGACCGTCTCGTGGCTCTCGCGGACCAGTCCGGTCAGCTCGTACCGGACCTCCAGGACCTGGGGATCGACCGGCCCGGAAGCCGACTCCAGGTCCTCCGCCAGGTCCCCCAGCACCCGCACGGCCCGCGCGGGCAGGCCGGCCGAGCCGAGGTACCGGGCGAGGTCCCGCCGGGCGGCGACGACCTCCGGGTCGGTCGCCCCGAGCGACCGCGCGGCGGCGTCGACCACCGGCTGGAGCCGGTGCGCCGCCACCGCGGGCCGCGCGTCCCGGGCGGCCTCGACGGTCTCCAGCAGCCGGCCCCGGACGGCCGCCGCGTCCTCGACCACCGTGTCCTCGACCGGCGCGGGCCCGGCGGCCGCGGTGGGCGGCGGGGGTTCGGGGTACCGCAGCGCGGGCCGCCCCACCGGCCGCAGGTTCGGTTCCTTCGGGCTCCCGGTCAGCCCCCGCGGCCGGACCGGCCGGACGGGTGCCCGCCGGGCCGGCGGCGCGGGCCGACCGGACCGCACGGTCTTCGCGGGTGCGGGCGCGGTCCCGGGAGCAGGCGCGGGCGCGGTCCCGGGAGCAGGCGTGGGCGCGGTCCCGGGAGCGGACACGACCTCGGGCGCGGGCGGCTCCTTCCCGTCGGCCAGGTCCGCGAGCCGCCGGGCGACCGTCCGGGCGTCGGCCGGCCGGTCCGCCGGGTCCTTGGCCAGCAGCTCCGCGACCAGGGCGGGCAGGTGCGGCGGCAGCCCGTACCGGCCCGCGTCCAGCGCCGGGGGCACCTCGTTGAGGTGCTGGTACATCAGGACGGGCGTCGAGTTCCCGGCGAACGGGCTCGTCCCGGTGCAGAGTTCGACCAGCAGGCAGCCCACCGCGTACAGGTCGGCCCGGCCGTCCACCCGGTCGCCGCTCCACCGCTCCGGCGCCATGTACGCCGGACTGCCGATGACCGTCCCGACGGTGGTCAACCCTCCTGTACCGGTGTCCAGTTGGGCGATGCCGAAGTCCAGCACCTTGAGCTGCCCGGCCTCGGTGATCATCACGTTGTCCGGCTTGATGTCCCGGTGCACCATGCCCGCGTCGTGCGCCGCCGCCAGCGCCTCGCAGATCTGCTGCCCCCAGCGCAGGCTCCGCTCCGGCTCCGGCAGGCCGTCCCGCAGCACCTGGGTCAGGGTGCGGCCGACGAGCAGTTCCATCACCAGGAAGGTGACCTCCTGCTCGTCACCGCTCCCGCACTGGCCGAGGTCGTGCACGGTGACGATGTGCGGGTGGGACAGCTGGCCCGCCGCGTGCGCCTCCCGGACGAACCGCAGCGCGGCCTTCGCCCGGTCACCGTCGTGGTGCCCGATGACCTTGACCGCCACCTCGCGTTCCATCCGGGTGTCCTCGGCCCGCCACACCACCCCGAAGCCGCCTTGGCCGAGCTTCTCCGTCAGCTGGTACCGGTCGTCCAGGACGTCACCGACTCGCACGCGCGCTCCCCCGCCCTCCCCGCCATGACGCCCAGACTCTACCGACGGCCCTCCCCTCGCGACGGAGCCGGTGGAAGGATGGACGGTGGGCCCCGCGACGGCGCGGCGGCCCGGACCCGCGGAACCGAGGAGCGCAGTCATGGCCAAGCAGGCCCCGCAGAGCGACCCGGCACAGGACGCCCCCGAGGTGTCCGCGCCCCAGCACGCGGCCGCCGGGCTGCCCGCCGTCGGCCACAGCCTGCGGATGGCCGCCGAGCAGATGGGCGCCCGCCGCACCCTGGCCACCCTGCTCAAGGTCAACCAGCCGAACGGCTTCGACTGCCCCGGCTGCGCCTGGCCCGAGCCGGACAAGCCGCACACCGCCGAGTTCTGCGAGAACGGCGCCAAGGCCGTCGCCGAGGAGGCCACCGAGCGCCGAATACGCGCCGAGTTCTTCGCCGCCCACCCCGTCGCCGACCTGGCCGAGCGCTCCGGGTACTGGCTCGGTCAGCAGGGCCGGCTCACCCGGCCGATGCTGCTCGACGAGGGCGCCACCCACTACAGGCCGGTCTCCTGGGACGACGCCTTCGCGCTGATCGCCGAGGAGCTCAAGGCCCTGGACACCCCGGACGGCGCGGCCTTCTACACCTCCGGCCGGACCAGCAACGAGGCCGCCTTCGCGTACCAGCTGTTCGCCCGCAGGCTCGGCACCAACAACCTGCCGGACTGCTCCAACATGTGCCACGAGTCCTCCGGCTCGGCGCTCACCGAGACCATCGGCGTCGGCAAGGGCAGCGTGAGCCTCAAGGACCTCTACCAGGCCGACCTGATCATCGTGGCCGGCCAGAACCCGGGCACCAACCACCCCCGGATGCTCTCCGCGCTGGAGCGCGCCAAGCGGGCCGGCGCCACCGTCGTCAGCGTCAACCCGCTGCCGGAGGCCGGGCTGGAGCGGTTCAAGAACCCGCAGCACGCGCGCGGCCTGGCCGGCCACGGCACCAAGCTGACCGACCTCTTCCTCCAGATCCGCCTCGGCGGCGACCTCGCGCTGTTCCGGGCGCTCAACCGGATCGTCCTGGAACAGGACGGGGTCGACCGCGGGTTCGTCGCCGAACACTGCCACGGCTTCGAGGAGTTCGAGGCCCAGGCGCTGGAGACCGGACGGGACGAGGTGCTCGCGGCGACCGGCCTGCCCTGGGAGCAGATCGAGGAACTCGGCCGGCTGGTGCTGAGGTCCGAGAAGATCATCGTCTGCTGGGCGATGGGCCTCACCCAGCACAAGCACGCCGTGCCGACCATCCGCGAGGTGGTCAACTTCCTGCTGCTGCGCGGCAACGTCGGCCGCCCCGGCGCCGGGGTCTGCCCGGTGCGCGGGCACAGCAACGTACAGGGCGACCGGACGATGGGCATCTTCGAACGCCCGAGCACCGCGTTCCTGGACGCGCTGGGCAAGGAGTTCGGCTTCGAACCGCCGCGCGAGCACGGCTTCGACTCGGTGGACACCATCCGCGCGATGCGCGACGGCCGGGTCGGGGTCTTCTTCGCGATGGGCGGGAACTTCGTCGCGGCCACCCCGGACACCGAGGTCACCGAGGCCGCGATGCGCCGCTGCCGGCTGACCGTCCACGTCTCCACCAAGCTCAACCGCTCGCACGTGGTCACCGGCGCCCGCGCCCTGATCCTGCCGACCCTGGGCCGCACCGACCGGGACGTCACCGCGCGCGGCGCCCAGTTCGTCAGCGTCGAGGACTCGATGGGCCAGGTGCACTCCTCGCGCGGCGGCCTGCGCCCGCCCGCACCCGGCCTGCTCTCCGAGACCGCGATCGTCTGCCGCCTCGCCCGGGCCGTGCTCGGACCGCGCGACACCGTGCCCTGGGAGGACTTCGCCGAGGACTACGACACCCTGCGCGACCGGATCGCCCGCGTCGTCCCGGGCTTCGAGGACTACAACGACAAGGTCCGCCGCCCCGGCGGCTTCACCCTGCCGCACGGCCCCCGGGACACCCGCACCTTCCCGACCGCCACCGGCAAGGCCAACTTCTCGGTCAACCCGCTGACCGCCCCCGAGGTCCCGCCGGGCCGGCTGCTGCTCCAGACCCTGCGCTCGCACGACCAGTACAACACCACCGTCTACGGCCTCGACGACCGCTACCGCGGCATCAGGGGCGGCCGCCGGGTGGTCCTGGTCAACCCCGCGGACGCCGCCGAACTCGGGCTCACCGACGGCGAGTACGTCGACCTGGTCAGCGAGTGGACCGACGGCGTGGAACGACGCGCCCCGCACTTCCGGGTGGTCCACTACCCCGTCGCCCGGGGCGGCGCGGCGGCCTACTACCCCGAGACCAACGTCCTGGTGCCGCTCGACTCCACCGCCGACATCAGCAACACCCCCACCTCCAAGGCCGTCGTCATCCGCCTCGCCCCCGACACCGGCGCTTAGGTCCTGTCCGGCCGAATCCTGTCGCGCGCCCGGCAGGAT